>CASEIS010000139.1 GCA_949287895.1 uncultured Bacillota bacterium | reverse complement strand
CAGCAGGCGTTTTCGTCGAACAGCGTGTTGTAAAAGAGGATGCCCGTGTTGTTGATGGGCGAATCGTACGGCACGAGCGCGCACTCGCCGAGGTAGGATGCGCCCTCGTCCATCGAGAGGATCTTTTCGAGCAGGGCGGCGTTCTTTTTGGCGCCGCAGGCGACGGCGCGGCCGCCCTCGAAGCGCAGCCAGAAGTCCTCGATCAGCTCGCCGCCGTAGGAGAGGGGCTTGACGGCGTACACGATGCCCTCTGCCCTGCCCCGCGCGGGGGTGGTGAAGCACTCCTCCGTCGGGATGTTGGGGTTGAAGTAGTTGCCTGCGACCGTGCATTTCTTCCCCGAAATGAACTGCGCCTGCTCGATCAGCCCCACGCGCAGGCGGGTGCCGTTCGAACTGCGGTACTCGAGCTCTTTGAGGCCGAGGGCGTTGAGTTTGTCGCACTTTTCACGCAGCGAGCGGTTGTGCCACATCCAATCGGTGAGCGGGTCCTTGCCGTCCGCGCGCGAGACCTGCAGGATGAGCTCCCACAGCCGCTCGACGGCGGTGTTGGAGCGGTCTTCGGGGAAGATCTTTTTCGCCCACGCGGCGGAGGGAACGGCCGCCACGCACCACTGGTAGCGGTTGGCCATCGCGTCGGTGTACGGCTTGGTGATGGCCGAGCGCGCCACCTGCGCGAGCGTCAGCTTGTCGCGGTCTGCCCCGTTCATGCCGTCGGGGTCGGCGGAGAGGATCTTGATGGTGACGGGCAGCTGCTCTGCCCGCTCTTTGATCTGCATCTCCTCCCACGAGGGGACGTTTGCGAGCTCCTTCACCGACTCGAAGCGGGAAGCGAGCTTTTCGAGCGCCTGGCTCTGCCAGCGGACGGTCACGCGGGAGGCACCCGCACGGTAGCACTCCTCCGCGAGCATGGCGATAAAGCCGGGCTGGTCGAGCTGGGCCGTGATCTCGACCCGCTGCCCCTTGCGTATGTTGCCGCCCACGCGGGCGATCAGTTTTGCGTAATTTCTCAGCTGTGTCTTCTTCATTCTGTACCCCGCTGTTCGTCTGTACGATCTATGATAACATGATACACTTTTTGCGCGAAAATGTCAACACTCTGCCGCAAAAATCGGCCGCGCGGACGGGCGCGAACGGGCGCGAAAGGCGGCGCTTTCTGCCAATTTCGGTCACAAAAAGATTTTACAAATGTAATAAATTTGAAATATCCGAAAAAATTGTTCAAAATAGTATTGACAATCTCCCGAAAATAGAGTATTCTATTGAAAATATCTTTTGAAAAGGAGGAGATCACATGTATTGTCAGGATTGCGGACAAAAACTCACACTCAAATTCTGCGACAACGAAGGTCTCGTCCCCTACTGCAACGAATGCGGAGAATTCAAATTTCCGTCCTTCCGCACGGCCGTCAACATGACCGTCGTCAACAAGGCGCAGGACCGCGTGCTCGTCGGCAAGCATACCAACGGCAACAACCTGCTCTTTGCCGGGTACATAAAGAAGGGCGAATCGGCAGAAAAGGCCATCCTCCGCGAGATCCGCGAGGAGACGGGGCTGAACACCCTCAAGTACCGCTACACCCGCTCGCGCTACCACGAGCCGCGCAACGTGCTCATGCTCGGGTTCATCGTCGTCGTGGCGGACGGAGACCTGAAGCTCAACGAAGACGAGATCCTCGAGGCGAAGTGGTGCACCTTCGACGAGGCGCTCGAAGACATCGAGCACGAATCGACGGCGGAATACTTCCTGAAAAATTCCATCGCCGAGCTGAAAAAGGGAAAGATCTGATCGCGCGATGCGCGCACGGAAAAAGCCGCGCGGAACTTGCGTTCCGCGCGGCTTTTTCTCTTTTGCGGCCCTGCGGCGGGGTCTCCCGGCCGCCGCAGGCTCCCCTGCCGCTTCGGCAGCGTTCGCCTGCCGCTTGGGACGGGGAGCCGCGAAAGGCGGTACGCGGCACCTTATCTCCTGCGGTAATTTTCGCAGCAGGTGCAGCTTTCCGCGTCGCAGTCGCAGGTATTGCCCACGACGATCTTGTCCAGCGTGCAGTTTTTGCCTTCGCAGTTGAACATGCACTCGGACACTTCGCAGCCGATGGACTGATTGATCTTGTTCATAACGCTACCTCCGTACCGATATTGTGTGCGTTTGGCCGCCGTTTATGAGCAAAGGGTTGACTTTTTTTGCCCTTCGTTGTACAATAATAGGACAGAACCAAACCAAACGAGGTGACTGCGATGAAAGTGATCTTGAAACAGGACGTAAAGGGCACCGGCAAAAAGGGCGATATTTTGGAAGTGAGCGACGGCTACGCCAAGAATTTTCTCCTGAAAAAGGGACTGGCGGAACAGGCTTCTTCTGTGGCGATCAACAGCCTCAAACTGCAGAAAGAGGCGGAGGCGCGCCGCAAGGCGGAAGAGGTCGCGGCCATCCGCGAACTTGCCAAAAAGATGGACAAGAGCGCGGTGACACTCTCCATCAAGTGCGGCGAAAACGGCAAGGTGTTCGGCAGCGTGACCTCGCGCGAGATCGCGGCCAAACTCGCCGAGCTGGGCTACGACGTGGATAAAAAGAAGATCTTGCTCAAGGACCCGATCAAATCGATCGGCGACTACCCGGTGGAGATCCGCCTGATGGAGGGCGTCTCCGCGAAGGTGTTCGTGTCCGTCGTGCCCGAAACCTGAAAGGCCGCCCCGCCCGCCGGGGCAGACGAAGAGCCCTGCGCCTTGCGCGGGGCTCTTTGATCGCGCCGCACGGCTTGCGGCAATACAGACGAAAAGCCACGCCTTGCGGCGGGGCTTTTTTTATACGTTTCCCTCTCCCCTTTACTTGCGGCGGAAGAGGATGCGGCGGCAGCTGTCACACTCGATGAAGTTGCCGTCGGCCAGCTTTGCCAGCTCTGCGATGGACAGCTCCATGCCGCACTGCGGGCAGCGGTTGCCGGAGACCTCGCACACGACGGGGAAGAGCTTTTCCTTGCGCTTGGCGTTGTACTTGGCGAGGGTGTCTTTGGGCACCTTTTTGCCCAGCTCCGCGAGCTCCGCCTCGATCTTTTTGACGTCGCCCGCGCGCGCCTCCTTCACCTCGGCGTACTTGACCTTGTACTCCTTGTACTGCTTCTGCATGGCGATGGTCTGCTTTTTGGCCGCCTGATACTCGGCGGAGGCGCTCTCGATCTGCGAGGCGAGCTTGTTGATCTCCGCCTTCAGCCCGCGCAGGTTGTCGGCGATCTGCGCCGCGCTCTTTTTATAAAAGGAGATCTCGCCCCCCTGTTCGTCCACCATCTCGTCCAGGTTTTCGTAGTCTTTGATGGTGTCGGCGATCTCGGCATATTTCTTTTCGAGCAGTTCGAAGAGATGCTTGAGTTCGGCCGCCTTGGCGTCCAGCGCATCCAGCTTCTCGGGAGCTTTTTCCAGGAATTTGCGCGCGGTCATGTACTTTTTGCGCTCGTCCGTCGCGGCGATCTCCTGTTCGACGGCACGCAGGCGGCCGTCCGCTTCCTGATACTGCAACAATTCATCGATCATATGGAACCTCCCCTCTCAGAGCATGAACGCGTCTTCATAAAAGGCGCTCGGAACGCCCAGCCGCGCGCTGAGAGACTGATAAATTTTCTGAAATCCGTAATTTTCGCTCGCGTAATGGGTGAGCTGCACGACGCACAGGCCGGATTCGAGCGCGTCGCAGATATGGTTATGTTTGATGTCCGCCGAGACGACGCACTGCGCGCCGGCGGCCCTTGCCGCGGCGATGGCGCCGCCGTCCAGTCCCGCCCCGCAGAAGGAGCCGACGCGGGAGATCTCGGTAGCGGGGTCGCCGTAGACGAACAGGCGGCGGGTGCGCAGCGCCTGCGCGAGGCAGCCGGCAAAGTCTGCGAGAGTGCGCGCGCGCACGCCGTAGATGCGGCCGTAGCCGCCCGACGAGAGGGGCTCGGTGACGCGCATCTCCCCTTCCGCGCCCGCCGCGCGGGCGAGCTGCTCGTCGATGCCGCCGGGCGCGCAGTCCATGTTGAGGTGCATGGAGATGACGCCGATGCCCGCGCGCAGGCAGGCGTGCAGCCGCGCGCCGAGCGGGTCGTCCGTGCGGACGTCTTTGATCGGGAAAAAGATGGCGGGGTGGTGGGTGACGATCAGGTTCATCCCCCGCGCCTTAGCCGCGGCGATGGCGCCCATCGACAGGTCGAGCGAAAAGAGGGTGCCGGTCACCTCCTCCCCTTCGTCCATCAATAAGATGCCGCTGTTGTCGTGCCCGCTGTAGCGGGCGACGTACTCGTCGCTCAGCTGTTTGGGATAGAGCACGTCGATGCGCTCATATACGTCCCGCAATTTCATCGCGTACCTCCGTAAGTTCGTCCAGCCGCGCCTGTACGGCGGGCACCGGCTTGCCGGCCGCCGCGAGGCGGGCGCGGCACTTTTGCATCTCTTCTTCGACCAGCGACAAGAACTCCGCCGTGGGGGCGTGGATGTTATCGTAGCCGAAGGCGAGTTCGCGCGCGCCGTAGGCGCGCCCCTGCCCGCCGCGCACGGCGCGCAGCAGGTCGTAATGCTTGGTATCGGTAAAAGTGAAGTCGCGCTCGATCGCGTAGCCGCGCTCTAAGAGGAAGCGGCGCAGCTTGGGCGCGTTTTTCATGGGCTGGAGCACGAGGACGGGGGGCAGGAAGCCCTCTTCGAGTATGGAGACGATCTCCTCCCCGCCCATGCCCGCGATGAGTACCTCGTCCGCGTCCCGCGGGACGCCGGGAAGCCCCGCGCAGCACACGCTGTGCACCCGCCCTTCGGCGATGTACGGCGCGAGCAGCGTCTCCGCCTTGTGCAGGCTGCCCGCGCTGATGTCGGAGATGACGGCGGTGCGGCACAGGTCGCGCTCGAGCATATACTGCGTGCAGTAGCCGTGGTCGCACCCGACGTCGGCAAAGCGGGCGCAGGGGCGCAGCTCGCCGCAGAGGACGCGCAGGCGGCGGGTATTTTTCATCAGTCGAGGAAATCTTTCAGCTTTTTGCTGCGCGAAGGGTGGCGCAGCTTGCGCAGCGCCTTGGCCTCGATCTGGCGGATGCGTTCGCGCGTGACGTTGAACTCTTGGCCCACCTCTTCGAGGGTGCGCGGCTTGCCGTAGTCGATGCCGTAGCGCAGGCGCAGCACCTTCTCCTCGCGCGGGGTGAGGGTGTCGAGCACGCCGAGCAGCTGCTCTTTGAGCATGGTGAAGGCGACGGAATCGGAGGGCGTGGTCGCGCGGTCGTCTTCGATGAAGTCGCCCAGGTGCGAATCTTCCTCCTCGCCGATGGGCGTCTCGAGGGAGACGGGGTCCTGCGCGATCTTCTGGATCTCGCGGACGCGCTCGACGGGCATGTTCAGCTCTTTTGCGATCTCGTCGGGGGTGGGCTCGCGGCCCAGCTGTTGGAGCAGGATGCGCGAGGCGCGGGTCAGGCGGTTGATGGTTTCGACCATGTGCACGGGGATGCGGATGGTGCGCGCCTGGTCCGCGATGGCGCGGGTGATCGCCTGGCGGATCCACCACGTCGCGTAGGTGGAAAATTTGAAGCCCTTCTGGTAGTCGAACTTTTCGACCGCCTTCATCAGGCCGAGGTTGCCCTCCTGGATGAGGTCGAGGAAGAGCATGCCGCGGCCGACGTACCGCTTTGCGATGGAGACGACCAGGCGCAGGTTGGCTTCGGAGAGGCGCTTTTTAGCCGCCTCGTCCCCCTCCTGCATCCTGCGCGCCAGCTCGACCTCTTCGTCGCCCGAAAGGAGGGGCACGCGGCCGATATCTTTGAGGTACATCTTGACGGGGTCGTCCAGGCCGATGTCTTTGAGGGCCTGTTCGAACAGCTCGCGGTCACGCTCGTCCTCGTCTACGATCTGGATGCCCGCCTCGCCGATCGACTTATAGATATAGTCGATCTGGTCGGGGCTGGTGTCGATCTTTTCCAGGATGTCGCACAGCACGTCCGTCGAAATGCTGCCCTTCTGGCGGTATTCGCCGATGATCTGCTTCAGGATCTCGTTGAGTTTTTGTTCGGAAACGCTCATGAATTCTCATGTCCTCCGCTTATGTTAAAAAATTTTTGGCAAAAGAAATATACTGCGCCGGGCGCGCCGCGTCCTTGCCGCAGGCAAAGCACAGATCGGCAGCGCGAAAGCGCCGCGGGCGCTAATTGTACTGCTTTAACTGAATGGTGAGCTGCAGGATGCGGCGGGTCATCTCCTTCTTTTTGGCGAGGTCTGTCTCCGCGTCGCACAGCGCGCTGAGGCGGTCGAGCTCTGCGGTCAGGCGGGCGCACTCGAGGGAACGGACGCAGGCGTCGAAATAGCGCGCCCCGTTCTCCCCCTGCAGCGCGTCGCCCACGCTCAGGTCGAGGATCTCGTTCAGTTCGGGCGTGTTTTCGTCAAAAAGATCGAAAAGCGCGCTCGCCCTGACCGGTTCCCCCTTTTTTTGCCTCTCTTTGATATATTCCGCGATGGTATTATGCACAGGATCTGTAAATTCGACACCCGAAAGGTCGAAATTTTTCGCGTAGCGCGCGCCGAACAGCACGGCGGCGAGCACGAAACGGCGGGCGCGCGTGAGGCGGTCTGCCCCGTCTCCCTGCAGGGCGGGGTCCGCCTTGGGCAGCTCGACGGGCGCGGGCGCTGCGGCCGGCTCGCTGTCGAGATCGCGGCGCAGCGATTCGTACGTGACGCCCGTGCGGTCGCGCAGCTGCTTTAAGAGATCCTCTTTGAGGCTCTCGCTGTCCGCTTCGCGGATGATCTTGAGTGCCTCGGCGATGTAGGCGCGCCGCTCCTCCGTCTTGCCGAGGTCGTACTTGCGGCGGGCGACTTCGAGCTTGAAGTCGATGAGCGGCATGGCGGCGTCGAGGCACTTTTGGTACCCCTCGCTCCCCTGCTTTTTGATCACGTCGTCCGGATCCAGCCCCTCGGGCAGCGGCACGACGCGCACGTTGATCTGCTCGTCGCGCAAGATCTCCAGCCCGCGGATGGAGCCCTTCTGCCCGGCAAAGTCGCCGTCGTAGCTGATGTACACGCTGTCGGCATACCGCTTGGCGAGGCGGGCCTGGTCTTTGGTCAGCGCCGTGCCCATGCTCGCCACCACGTTGCAGAAGCCCGCCTGGTAGAGAGAAAGGGTATCCATGTACCCTTCGACGACGATGATGTCCTTCAGCCCCGAAGCCTTTTTGAGTTTTTTGACGAGATTGATGTTATAGAGCGTCTTGCTCTTGTTGAACACGATGGTCTCGCGGGTGTTCTTGTATTTGGCGAAGTCCGTCTTGCCGAGGACGCGGCCGCCGAAGGCGATGACATCGCCGAAGGCGTTGATGACGGGGAAGATCAGCCGCCCGCCCTGCGCGTCGATCAGCCGCCCGTTCTTTTCGGAGAGGGCGACGGCGCCGCTCTCAAGGATGTCGTCGCGGCGGAAGCCCTTGTCCAGCAGAAACTGCGGCAGCGAGCGGAAGTCGAGCGAAGCGCCCAGCCCGAACTTGCGGACGATGGGCGCGGCGATCTTGCGATCCAAAATGTACTGCACATGCGCGTCCGCCTTGCCCGAATTGAGGTTGTCGAGATAGAAGTGCGCGGCTGCGCGCAAGATCTGCAGCACGGCGTCGCGGCGGCGCTTCTGTTCGGCCGTCTTTTCGGTGTCGAAGTTCATCTCGGGCAGCGGCATCTTGGCGCGCTCTGCCAGAATTTTGACGGCGTCCATAAAGTCGACCGACTCGATCTCGCGGATGAAGGAGATGACGTCTCCCGAGGCGCCGCAGCCGAAGCAGTGGTAGAACTGCCCCTCCGCGTGCACGGTGAAGGAGGGCGTCTTTTCGTGATGGAAGGGGCAGCGCCCCCACCAGTTGCCACCCTTGCGCTCGAGCGGGACGTAGGCGCTGACGACTTCGACCAGATCGTTTTTGCTCTTTAATTGTTGCAGATATTCCGGGTCGAGCCCTTTGGCCATATGCTTGTCCTCCGCCGCACGCCGGTCAGATGTCCTCGATGTCCTTTTCGGTCAGCGCCCAGCTATGCGGGATGAAAATGTTGTTGAACACGGCGACGGCGAACTTGTCCGTCATGGACGAGAGGTAGTCGCACAGCACCTGCTCGATCGGCCAGCGCTCGGTGAGGGAGAGGTAGAAGGCGGGCAGCCGCTCGCGATTTTTCCAAAAATAGTCGTACATGGACGAGAGCATGCGCTTGGCGCGCTCCTCCTCCTTCATCGAGAGGGGGGTTATGTACACCTTTTCGAACATGAACGAGCGCAGATTTTCCAGCGCGTGCGCCTCCTTTTCGCCCATCGCGACGCTGTCTTTGCCGACGCTGTTTTCGTAGATGGAGGTGATCATCGTGTTGATGCGGTCGCGCGTGGTCGAGCCGAGCACGCGCACCTCCTCGCGCGGCAGATCCTCCGCCCGCAGCAGCCCCGCGCGGATGGCGTCCTCGATGTCATGGTTGACGTAGGCGATGCGGTCTGCGATGGAGACGGCCTTGCCCTCCAGCGTGGCGGGCTTGCCGCTCTTTTTGTGATTGAGAATGCCGTCACGCACCTCGAATGTCAAATTAAGGCCGCGGCCGTCCTTTTCGAGTACGTCGACGACGCGCAGCGACTGCTCGTTGTGCGCGAACCCGCGCGGCGAGAGGCTGGCGAGCACGCGCTCTCCGGCGTGGCCGAAGGGGGTATGGCCGAGGTCGTGCCCGAGCGCGATCGCCTCGGCGAGGTCCTCGTTGAGGGCGAGGCAGCGGGCGATGGAGCGGGCGATCTGCGAGACGTCGATGGTGTGCGTCATGCGGGTGCGGAAGTGATCCCCTTCCGGCGAAAAGAAGACCTGCGTCTTGTTTTTCAGGCGCAGGAATGCCTTGCTGTAGATGATGCGGTCGCGATCGCGCTGAAAGTCTGTGCGCATGCCGCAGGGCGGCTCTTCGCGCTGCCGCCCCTTGCTCTCCCGCGAGCGGCAGGCATAGGCGGAACAAAAGAGTTCTTCCATGCGGTACGTCCGTTCCTTCCCGAACAGCTGCTCCATAGCATCCCTCCCTGCGCGTGCGGCGCGGCAAAATCGCGGCACGCCGTACGGAACGCCGTACCATTAAATAATTTCGCCAAAAAAAGAAAAAAACCTTTTTTCAAAGGAATTTTTTTCGGAAAAAACCATTTATTCGGGCGTTTTGCCGCTCCGGATGGGAAGAATGTACAAAAGCGAAGTACTATGCGTGACATAGATCGCCGCAAACGGTGCGCTTTTGCGCGGGAACGGCGAGAAAAAAAGACGCGCTGAGGCACCCGCGCGGCGAGCGCGCAATGCGCGAAAAGCGCGCCTCGCGCAGGCATTTCTGCTTCGGAAACGCTCTATAAGAGCCCGCCGTCGACGCGCAGCACCTCCCCCGTCACGTACGGCTGCGTCGCGAGGAAGACGGCGGCCGCCGCGGCTTCTTCGGGCGTACCCGCCCTGCCGCAGGGCACGGAGGAGAGGAAGGCGGCCTTTTCGTCGGCGGAAAGGCGGGCGTTCATGGAAGTGTCGATCATGCCGCAGGAGACGCAGTTGACGCGGATGCCGGAGGGGGCAAGTTCCTTTGCGGCAGCCTTGGTAAAGCCGATGAGCGCCGCCTTTGTCGCGGAATAGGCGGCCTCGCAGGAGGCGCCCGCCTCTCCCCAAATAGAGGAAACGTTGACGATGCTCCCTCCCCCGCGGCGCAAAAAGCCGGGGATGGCCGCGCGCGTGCAATAGAAGGCGCCGTCGACGTTGACGGCGAAAAGGCGGCGCCACGCGGCGGCGGTCGTGTTCTGGATCTGGCTGAAGAGGGCGACGCCCGCGTTGTTGACGAGGATCTCAAGCCCGGGGAGGGAGGCGAACATCGCCTGCACCGCGGCCTCGTCGGAGACGTCGCCGCGCAGCGCGAGCGCGCCCGCACCCGCCGCCTCGATGCGGCGCGCCGTCTCGCGCGCGCCCTCCTCGTCCTGCGCGTAGCAGAAGGCGACGTCGCGCCCGGTGCGCGCGAACGCCTCGCAGATGGCGCGGCCGATGCCGCGCGAGCCGCCCGTCACAAAGACCATGCCCATCTCAGCCGTGCAGCAGCGGGAGGCCGAACACTTGAATGATCTCCCGCGCGACCTCGTCGACGCTCTTGCCGTTGGTGTCGACGGTGTAGTCGGCGCAGCTCTCGTAGACGGGGGTACGGCTGTCGAGCAGCGCCTGCATCTTTTCGAACGTCGTGTTTTTGAGCAGCGGCCGCTCGTCGCCCGTGTGGCCGGTGCGCGCGAAGAGGACGTGGATATCCACCTTCAAAAAGACGATCTTGCCGCCCCCTTCCTTGAAGGCGGCGCTGTTTTCGGGGCGGAGCACGCAGCCCCCGCCCGTCGAGATGACGCAGTTGTCCTCCCCCGCGATGCGGTGGACCGTCTCCGTCTCCAGCTTGCGGAAGTGCTCCTCGCCGTAGTACTCGAAGATATCGGCGATCCTGCCGTACTTGTCGACGATCAGGTCGTCCGTATCATACCAGCGCATCCCCGTCAGCTCGGAGATGCGGATGCCGACGGTCGTCTTGCCCGACCCCATCATGCCGCAGAGTACGATGTTCATAACAGAAAACTCTCCGCCGCGAGGAAGTAGCTCATCTTGCCGAAGCCGAGCACGGTGCCGCGACACACCTCGGAGATGACCGACGTGTGGCGGAAGGGCTCGCGCGCGTGCACGTTGGACATATGCACCTCGACGACGGGCGTCGGCACGGACGCGATGGCGTCGCGCAGGGCGTAGCTGTAATGGGTGAACGCGCCCGCGTTGAGGACGATGCCGTCCGCATCCGACTGCTGGATCTTGGTGCACAGCTCCCCTTCGATGTTGCTCTGGAAGAACTCGCATTCGGCGCCGCGATCTTTGCAGAAGCGCTCGAGCTGGGCGTTGATGTCGCCGAGCGTCTCCGTGCCGTAGACGCCCTTTTCGCGCCGACCGGTCATGTTCAGGTTGACGCCGTTGAGAAACAATAACTTCATGGTAGGGTCACCTCTCTGTTATCTCGTGTTTATGTCTGGCATAGTACTATGCAAACGCCGTTTAATCGGGATATACCCGCTTATATTCCTCGAACAGCGCCTTTGCTTCCGCAGCCTTTGGCTCGCGGCCGAGGATGATGCAGTCGCCGTAATAGGCCTGGTAGAAGAGCATCCCCTCCCCGTTGAGGATGGGCTTGCCGAGCGACTCGGCGATGCGCAGAAACTCGCTCTTGCGGGGATAGTAGATGAGGTCGCAGGCGGCCTTGGTGCGGGAGAGGATGTCCTCGCCGACGGGCGAGACGCCCTCCGTCTTGTGCATGCCGACGCCGGTGATGTTGATGATGAGGTCGTAATCGGCCGGCTCCACCTTTTCGAGCGGGGTGAAGCAGCCGAACTCGGCATAGAGGCGGTCGAGGCTCTCCTTGCGCAGGTCGTAGACGTACACGTCTGCGCCCGCGTCGGCGAGCTTTTTCACCGCGCTGCGGCCGGCGCCGCCCGCACCCAAGACGAGGATCTTTTTGCCCTGCGGGGCGATGCCGTTGTTTTCGAGCATGAGCATGAACCCGACGCCGTCGGTGTTGTAGCCGACCTTATCCTTGACGACGTTGACCGCGCCGAAGGTGAGTGCGTCCCCTTCCAGGCGATCCAGATAAGGGATGATGTCCAGCTTGTACGGGATGGTGACGTTGAAGGCGTCGTATTCGGCGATCAGTTTTTTGGCCGCCTCGTCAAAATTTTCCTTTGCAACGGAAAGGAGCTCGTAGCTGCACGCGCTGCCCAGCGCGCGGAAATCGAACGTGTGCATCTTGGCGCTGTCCGATTTGGAGACGTCCTTGCCGATCACTGCCATTTTATACATTGTATCCAAACCTCCGTTCAGGAATTGAGCAGATCGAAAAAGTTGGGGAAGGAGATATCGACGCACTCTGCGCCCGCGATGTCGCCGCCCCACTCGCTCGCCGCCAGCGCGACCGCGCCGCTCATGGCGATGCGGTGGTCGGCGCACGAATCGAAGCTGCCGCCGCGCAGCCGCTTTTTGCCGCGGATGACGAAGCCGTCCGACTTCTCCTCGACGTCGCCGCCCAGCGCCGTCAGCATGGCGGCCGTCGTGCGGATGCGGTCGCTCTCCTTGACGCGCAGCTCCTCCGCCCCCTCGATGACGCTCTCCCCATCCGCATAGGCGCACAGCACCGCGATGACGGGCAGTTCGTCGATGAGGGAAGGCATGATCGCGCGGCCGAGGTGCACGGCGCGCAGCGGCGACTTGCGGACGCGGATGTCGGCGACCGGTTCGCCGCAGACGGTGCGCTCGTTTTCCAATGCGTAGCACACGCCCATTTGGTCGAACACCTGCAGGATGCCCGTGCGCGTCGGGTTGACGCCGACGCTGCGGCACAGCGTCTCGCCGCACAGCGCGCCCAGCGCCATAAAGTAGGCGGCGCTGGAGATGTCGGCGGGAACGGCGACGTCGACGGCGCGCAGCGCGCTGCGCCTGACCGCTACCGTGCAGCCTTCCGCACGGATGTCCGCGCCCATCGCCGCGAGCATGCGCTCGGTGTGGTCGCGCGAGAGCAGCGGTTCGCGGATGACCGTCTCCCCTTCCGCACCCAAAGCCGCGAGGATGAGCGCGCTCTTGACCTGCGCGCTGGCGACCTTGGTGTCCACCGCGCGGCCGACGAGGGGCGCAGGGCGCACGCGGACGGGGGCGTGGCCCTCCGTCGTCGCGATGTC
>CASEIS010000138.1 GCA_949287895.1 uncultured Bacillota bacterium | reverse complement strand
CATCCGCTGGGAGAACATCGCCGCAAACACCCGCCACCGCCGCGACAAAATGGTCGCCAACGCCGCGCGCCCCGGGCGGGGCTCATCTGGGCGGCCCCCGTTGGGGGCGCGCCCCTCTCTTTTTATTTTTTGATCCTTTATCCTTAGTTGCCCGCCATGCGGCGCAGCGCGGCGAACACGCCGTGCGCCGAGCAGGTCTCCGCCTCGATACAGTGCTCCGCCTCCGATATGTCCCACAGGTAGTGGGCGTCCGAGTTGACGATGCGAGGCAGGCTCGTGACCCCCTCGTGCGCGCACTCGACGAGGCGGAAGCCGAGGGCGGGGTCGAGGGCGCCGAGCACGGCGAGCAGCGAGTTGGCGGCCTTGTCGATGTGGGCGGGGATGGCGATGCCGCCGAAGCCGTCGACAAGGGCGGCGACCTCCTCCACCGAGACGCCGCTGCTGACGATGAGCAGATCCTCTTCTTCGCCGACGACTTCGTCGTTCTCGTCGCGGATGTACTGGTGGCCGAAGATGTGCGGCTTGTTTTTGACGCGCAGGCGGGTGCGCGCGATGTGTGCTTCTAACTTCTGCAAGTCCTCATACCGCTCAAACAGACAGAGGACGTGGATGTCCTCGCTGGTGGTCAGCTCCATGCCGGGCAGCACGACCAGCCCGTTCTTTTTGCCGACGGCGATGGCCGCCGGGCAGTTTTTGCCGGTGTTGTGGTCGGACAGCGCGATGACGTTGAGCCCCTTGATGAGCGCCATGTTGACGATGTTGTTGGGCGTGCTGTCCTCGTCGCCGCAGGGGCTCAAACAGGAGTGGATGTGCAGGTCATAGTATAATTTCACGATTCCCCCTTCCCGTTCCCCTACACGCCGCACAGGCGCGCCACCGTTTTGGCGGCCTCGAATACGTTCTCGTTGGCGCCGAGCACCCAGATGCCGAGGGAATTGGCGCGGGCGTACAGCGCCTCGTCCGGCTCCACCCCCTCGCACAGGATGATGCAGGCGCAGTCGATGAGGGTCGCGACGGCGGCGACGTTGACGTTGTTCATCACCGTCAGCCAGGCGCAGGCGTCCGTCGCGCGGGAGATGATGTTGCTCAAAAAGTCGCCGCAGTAGCCCGTCTCGATCTCGCGGTCCTCCCCCTTGGTGAACACGGCGTAGCCCGATTCTTTCGAAAACTCAGATACGGTCATTCTTCTACCTCCCCTAACTTGACGCAGTCGAGCGTGCCGCCCCGCTGCACGACGTCTTCGGCGTGGCAGCGGCAGGTGGGCGCGCCGCACGCGCCGCAGTCGATGCCCGGCAGCTTTTTGAGATACTCTTCCACCTTCATCAGCTTCTGCATGGCGGCGAAGCGGTCGGTATCCAGCTGGAAGGAGGTGGACGGCTCGGGCGCCTTGTCCCAGAGGAAGAAGCTCTCGTCCAGCCCGTACTGCTCCATCGTCGCGGGCGGGATCTTCATCTTTTCGGCGAGCTGGCGCATGCGGTTGCGGGCGATGAAGGGGTTTTCGACGTTGAGCACGCCCCCCACGCACCCGCCCGGGCACATGTTCAGCTCGACGAAGTCTGTGCCGTCCAGCTTGCCGTCGCTCATCTCCTTGAGCAGCCCCAGCACGTTGCGCGTGCCCGAGCAGTGGATGTAGTTGCCCAGGCCCAGCGAGTTGCTCTCTCCGCCCGAAGAGCCCCAGCCGATGCCCGAGTAGCCGCATTTTGCCAGCTTGCGCGGGTTTTTGATCTTGTTCATCTTTTCGATGAGGCGGAAGTAGACGTCGCTCTGGCCGAGCACGCCGGAGATATACTTTTCGTTAGACACCTCTTCCTTGTGCAGCGAGTACACCTTGGCGGGGCAGGGAGAGATGAAGAAGATGCCGATCTCGTCGGCGGGGATGCCTTTTTCGATCGCCTGCTTTTTGGCCAGCTTTGCGGCGATCTTGGCGGGGGCGTACACGTTGAGCATCTGGTCTGCGAGCTCGTGGAACTTGAGCAGGATGAGCTCGGCGACGGCGGGGCAGGCGGTGCTGATCACAGGGCGGGGCAGCGCCCGCTTCGCCATCAGCTTTTTGGTGCAGTCTGTGACCAGCTCTGCCGCGAGGCCGACCTCGAACACCTCGTCGAAGCCGAGCGCCAAGAGCCCCTCGATGACGTAGTTGGGGTCATCGAGGTTGTTGAACTGCCCGAACAGCGAGGGCGAGGGCAGGGCGATCTTATAGCCGTAGCTCGCCACGAGGTCGAAGCTGTCGTACACGGGGCGCTTGGCGCCCCCCTTGCAGCTGCGCACGCACTCCCCGCAGTTGATGCACTTATCGTAGAGGATCTTCGCTTTTCCGTTTTCGATGCGGATGGCCTCCGTCGGGCAGCGGCGCATGCAGGTGATGCACCCGATGCACTTGTCGCTGTCGAGGACGACCGTTTTCAGCGTAGGCATACAAAACTCCCTCGCGCGCCCTGCGCCGGCGCGCGCCTTTGACTAAAAGCAGATGCGCAGGAACACCGTCGTGCCGACGCCGACGGCGGTATCGATCTTCATGTCGTCGCTGTACTTTTTCATGTTGGGCAGGCCCATGCCCGCGCCGAAGCCCAGGCTGCGGATGTTTTCGGTCGCCGTCGAGTAGCCCGCGCGCATGGCGAGGTCGACGTCGGCGATGCCGGGGCCGGTATCTTTGAGGTAGATGTCGATGCGGTCGGGATCGATCTCCGCGATCGCCTTACCGCCGTGCGCGTGGATGACCAGATTGATCTCCCCCTCGTACATGGCAATGGCGACCCGCCGCACGGACGCGGGCGAGACGCCCATCTGCTTGAGCGTGCGCTTGACGCTCTCGCTGGCGTGCCCGGCCGAGGCGAAGTTCTCCCCGTCGACGTCGTACTCGAGGCGGATGCAGTCTTCCATATCAGCCGCCCAGCCCGTTGGTATAGAGGATGCCGCAGGCGACGAACAGCCGCTTCTCCGTCGAGAGCAGCACGATGCCCTTCGACTCGGCAAGGTCGATGACCGACTGCTCCGGCCGCTTGCCGCGCACGAACACGATGCACAGCATGTCCATCATCTCCGCCGTGCGCACCACCTGCGGGTTGAGCAGGCCGGTCAGCAGCACAGACTGGTCCTTGACGTAGGCGAGGACGTCGCTCATCATGTCCGAACCGCAG
>CASEIS010000137.1 GCA_949287895.1 uncultured Bacillota bacterium | reverse complement strand
TAAATTGTGCGATGTACGACGCGAATGGGTACCTGCATTGCAATTCACGCTGTAAAAAGCGCAATTCGTGTTGTAAAAAGGGCAAAAAGAGCCCCGCGGCTTTGCCGCGGGGCGGGGGTATCTGTTTTGCGGGGGAAGGGGGCGCCGCGCTGCGGCGGGCGCTTCAAATCAAAAGGCCGAGGGGCTCAGACCCAAAGGCCGAGGGTGGGCAGCTCAAAAATTTGGCAGAGCATCAAACCCAAAAGCCGAGGGCGCTTCAGCCCAAAAAGTCGATGTGGATGTTGCCCATCCCCGTCTCGGCGGTCAGGCGGCGGCTGCCGCCGTCGCGGTCGACGACGTTGCTCTCGCCCATCTCCGTCCGCACGCGGATGGTGTACTCTTCCTTCGCTCCCGCCAGCGAAGCACGGACGTCGCCCATCTCGCTCGTCAGCTGCACGTCCGCCCCGTCGATGCCCTCTGCGTCGATGTTGCCGACGCTCGCGGAGAGGGAGATCTCTCCCGCGGCGCGCACGTTCTCGGCGTCGACGTTGCCCATATCCGCGCTCGCGGATACGCTGCCGCCCTCGATGTCTTGCAGAGAAATATCGCCCAAAGCCGCGGCAAAGGTCACTGCGCCGTCCGCACGCACCGCTTTCGCCTCAATGGCGCCCACGTCTGCGCTCGCCGTCACGCTGCCCGCCTCCACCGTTTGCAGAGAGATGTCGCCCAAATTCGCGGTGAAGGCCGCAGAGCCCGATACGCGCACCTCTTTCGCTGCCACGCCGCCCGCGTCCGAGCGCAGCGTCAGTTCTGCCGCCGAAATGCCCTCCGCCGTCACGCTGCCGGCGGAGGAGGATGCGACGATCGCCCCGTACTCCTTGCCCGGCAGCGTCAGCACCAGCTCGGGCGTCTTTGTGCCGAAGCCGACGCCCCATTGCAAAAAGCTGTCCTCTTCGGTCACGGTCAGCGCGCCGTCTTCCTCGGTGACGGTCACCTCCGCCAGCGCCTCGCCGTCGCCGTCCGTGCGCACGGGGTAGGAGAGGGCAAAGCTCTCCCCGCTCTCGATGCGGATGTGCGCGTTCTCGTAGTCGATGCGCACCTCTTCGATTTCCCCGCGGGCGGTATAGCTGCGCGTCTCATAGTGCACGTTGCTCAGCGCGGTCACGTCCCAGCCTTCCAGCCCCAAACCGACGATAAACAGCGCCGCGCCCGCCAGCAGCAGCGCGCCGCCCGCGCACAAAAGTGCGATCGCCGCGATGCGAAGTCCCTTGCTCATGCCCGTACCTCCTCGTGTTCGCCGCGCGCAAAGTCGGCGATGCTTCTCCACATCCTGTTGCACAGCCGCAGCAGCAGGCGGCTCAAGAGCAGCGCCGGAACGAGCAGCATCGCCCCCGCGCCGGCCGCCGCCAGAGAGGTGCCGCACAGCGCCAGCGCGCCGCCCGCAAAGCCCTCGGCGGCGAGCGTCCATACAAAGAAGCCCGCGCCGCCCAGCCCGCAGAGGGCGGTCAGCACAAAGCTCGCGGGCAGGGCGACGAGCACCGCCCACAGCACCGCCGTCGCCGCGCAGGCGGGGATGCCCATCAGCACGGCGAGCAG
>CASEIS010000136.1 GCA_949287895.1 uncultured Bacillota bacterium | reverse complement strand
CGTCTGCGGCGATCGCGTCCGCGCCTTCGGCGCGTCCAACTGGTCGCCCGCGCGCATCCAAGAGGCCAACGACTACGCCGCGGCGCACGGCCTGCGCCCCTTCGCCGCGTCCGAGCCAATCTTCGGCCTCGCCGCGCAGGTGGGCGAGCCCTGGCAGGGGGGCACGGCGACCCTCTCGGGGGCGGACGCGCCCGCAACCCGCGCGTGGTACCGCGCGTCGCAGTTGCCCGTGCTCGCCTACTCCCCCCTCGGCCACGGCATGTTTTCGGGGAAGGTGCGCTCCGACGACGCAGCCGCCGCCCGCACTCTGCTCGACCGCCCCGCTCGCCGCGGCTATCTGTGCGCGGCAAACATCGAGCGCCTCGCCCGCGCAGAGAAGCTCGCAAAGGAGCGCGGCGCATCCGTCTCGCAGGTCGCCCTCGCCTGGCTGTTCGCGCAGGGCATCGACGCGTACGCCGTCCTCGGCGCCTCGTCGCCCGCGCGCATCCGCTCGGCCGCGGACAGCCTTTCGCTCGCGCTGACTCCCGCCGAAGCCGCCTGGCTCGACCTCGCTGCCGACCGATAGGCGGGCAAACCTCTTCAAATTCATCCCCCGCGGCGCGCAGCCGCACTTTATAAGGAGAAATCGATATGCAATACGGCCCCGATCCGAACGCCGTCTATCCCAACCCGTCCGTCCGCACCGTCTGCTTCGTGCGGCCGACCATCACCCGCCCCAACATCGAAGTGGGGGAATACACCTATTACAGCGACGACCGCGCTCCCGACAAGTTTGAAGAGCGCGTCACCCATCACTACCCGTTTTTGGGGGATAAGCTCGTCATCGGCAAATTCTGCGCCATCGGCAGCGGCGTCGAGTTCGTCATGAACGGCGCCAATCACCGCATGAACAGCGCCACGACCTACCCGTTCAACCTCTTCGGGCATGGCTGGGAGAAGGTCACGCCCGCCCTTGCCGACCTCCCGTACAAGGGGGATACCGTTGTCGGCAACGACGTCTGGTTGGGGCAAAACGTCACCGTGCTGCCCGGCGTACACATCGGCGACGGCGCCGTCATCGGCGCGAACTCCGTCGTCGCCAAAGACGTGCCGCCCTATTGCATCGCCGCGGGCGACCCTTGCCGCGTCATCCGCAAGCGGTTTTGCGACGCGCTCATCGCCCATCTCCTGCGCATACGCTGGTGGGATTGGGACGCGCAGAAGATCTTTGAAAATTTAGAAGTTCTCTGCAACGGCGACCTCTCCCGCATCCGCCGCCTCACCTGACCGCCCGCCTTTTACCCTGGGGTAACAAAATTTGGTAACATTTCTGAGATATGCATAGATAATTGAAACATTTTGTCTGAAAATATTTGACATGGCTGCCAACAAAAGCCAAAAAACATACTATATCCTGTGTATAGAGAAAGCCACGAGCACAAAAATCGTGCTCGTGGCTTTTTGGCGCAGAAGGCGGGATTTGAACCCGCGCTACGGTTATCCCGTACTACTCCCTTAGCAGGGGAGCCCCTTGAGCCACTTGGGTACTTCTGCATTCCGGCTCGAGGTGTTTGGGCGGCCGTTTGCCGCTTACGCCAAATTATAATACCATAAATTCACACAAAAGTCAAAGTATTTGTGCGCGTTTCCGAAATTCTTTTCGCTTTTCACCCTTTTGTGCGGCGGGGCGGCGCTTTCGCGCCGAAAGAGGAGGGGGAGGCGGCTCCTCGTGCGGCGCTTCAAAACAAAAAAGGAGCCGCGCCGCGCGGCAAAAGGGAAGGGGAACGCCGCAAAAGTTGGCCAAAGTGCGGCGGCAGGGGCTTAGCCGGGCGCTTCCGAAAAGGCAAAAGAGGGGCTTCGCGCATATTTGGGGCGGAAATTTTCAAATAAGTATTGCAAGCCGCCCCGTTTTGTGGTAAAATAACCGAAAAGGGAGGAAAGTGAATATGAATATCTGGCACGACATCGCC
Source organism: uncultured Bacillota bacterium (assembly GCA_949287895.1). Classification (GTDB taxonomy): domain Bacteria; phylum Bacillota; class Clostridia; order Christensenellales; family Borkfalkiaceae; genus Borkfalkia. Next base: position 10,942 of record CASEIS010000136.1, on the reverse strand, counting down.
CCGGAGCGCATCCAAAAGGAAGACTTCATGTGCTATATCGAGATCCAGAAGGGCTCGAAGAGCAAGTACGAGCTGGACAAGCCGACGGGCGTCTTGCGGCTGGACCGCGTGCTGTACACCTCCACGGTGTACCCCGCCAGCTACGGGTTTATCCCGCGCACCCTCGCCGACGACGGCGACCCGCTGGACGTGCTCGTCCTGTGCAGCGAGCCCATTCTGCCCGCCACGCTGGTGCAGTGCTACCCCATCGGGGTCATCAACATGATCGACGACGGAAAGATGGACGAAAAGATCATCGCCATCCCCTTCCGCGAGCCGACATACAACTTTTATACCGACATCTCGCAGCTGCCGCACCATATCTTCGACGAAATGATGCACTTCTTCGAGGTGTACAAGGTGCTCGAGCACAAAAAGACTTCCGTCAAGGAGATCATGGGGCGAGACAGCGCCGTGCGCATCGTGCAAAAGAGCATCGACCTGTACAACAAAGAGATCGCGGGCAAGGTCTGATCTCCCGCGCAGAAACATGAGGATCGTTGCGTGGAAGGGCAGCCCTTCCGCGTACAAAAACGCCCGCCGCCCGCCCGCGGCGGGCGCGCCGCACCTCGGCGGGAATTGCCACACCTCGGCGGGAATTGCCGCGCATCGGCGGAAAAGTGCCGCGCATCGGCGGAAAAGTGCCGCGCATCGGCGGCGCAGGGCAGACGGAGGAGAAGCATGACAGACGCAAAGGAGCTGCTCGTCGTAGTGGATATGCAGCGCGACTTCATCGACGGCGCGCTGGGCACGGCGGAGGCGCAGGCCATCCTGCCCGCCGTGCGCGCCCGCATCGCGGCCGCCCGCGCGGCGGGGGAGGCGGTCGTCTTCACCCGCGACACGCACGGCAAAGACTACCTCGCTACGCAGGAGGGGAAGCGCCTGCCCGTGTCCCACTGCATCGCGGGGGAGGCGGGCTGGCAGCTGGCCGAGGGCCTCGCCGAGGCGGGAGAGCGCTGTTTCGACAAGCCCTGCTTCGGCAGCGTCGCGCTCGGCGCATACGTGCGGGAGGCGGGCTTTGCCGCCGTCGAGCTGATCGGCGTGTGTACAGATATCTGCGTCATCTCCAACGCGCTGCTCATCAAGGCCTTCTGCCCGGAGGCGGCCGTATCCGTGCGCGCAAGCTGCTGCGCGGGCGTCACCCCGCACAGCCACGAAACCGCCCTCGCCGCCATGCGCGCCTGCCAGATCGACATCATATAAAGAGGATATAAAATAAAAACAGCGGCCGCCCGTTCGGGCGGCCGCTCGGCGTATATCTTGTCGTTTAGAGGCGGTCAGGGCAGCAGGCCGTCGGCGATGCGCTGCATCGCCTGCACGACGCCGTTCTCCGCGTTCGAGCGCACGGCGCGGCCGATGCGCCGCTTGAGGGGCGGGTAGGCGTTGCCCGTCACATAGGGGTGCCCGCATTCGAGCAGCATCTCGTAGTCGTTCATGTGGTCGCCGAAGGCCGCGCACTCCTCCGCCCGCAGATGGAAGCGCTCGCGGATGAACCGCATCGCGCTGCCCTTGTTGGCGTCGCGCACGGAGATATCCAGCCAGTTGCCGCCCGATTGGATGACGCGCAGGTCGGGCAGGGCGGCGGGCAGGGCGTGCATGGCGTTGTTCTCGGGGCCGAGCTCGTCGTACACGGCGATCTTGCACACTTTCTCCGACGCGGCGACTTCCGCCAGCGGGCGGCGGGCGTTGGAGATGTACGAGGCCTGCACCAGCGCGAGAAATTCTCCCTCCCCCTCCTCGTAATAGGCGCAAGCGGGCGTGCACAGCAGCGGGCGGGTGTGGGGGATGGCGTAAACGCTCTGCAGCGCGCGCGTCACGTCGGCGGCGGGGATGGTCTCGCAGCGCAGCATCTCGCCGCGGTAGGCGACGATCGCGCCATTTTCCGCCATGAATACGATCTCGTCGGCGACGGGCGCGAACATCTGCTCGAGCGCGGTCAGCTGGCGCCCGCTCGCGGCGCAGAAGAGGATGCCCCTTTTATGCAGTTGTTCGATGGCGGCAAAGGCGCCCTGCGGCAGATTGCCTGCCGGGTCGAGCAGCGTGCCGTCCAAATCGCTCGCGATCAGCTTGATCATGTCCGTCTCTTGTTTCTTTATTATTTTACATCAGGGGGGCAAAGTAGCGCAAAATGGCGCGGTAGATCGCCTGCAGCGGGTTCGACTTGATCTGGTTCGGCTCGATGAGGGCGCTCTTTTCGCACGTTTCGAGGAAGTCGCGCTCGATCTGCCCGCTCATCTCCTCGTCGAAGAACATCATGTTGTTTTCAAAATGCAGGTAAAAGCTGCGGAAGTCGATGTTCGACGACCCGATGACGCAGTACTTGCCGTCGGATACGATGCTCTTGGCGTGCACGAAGCCGGGGGTATAGCGGTAGATCTTGATGCCGTGCTTGACCAGCTGCGCGGCGAACGCCTTGGTCACCGAAAATACATACTTTTTGTCGGGGATGTGCGGCACGATGAGGCGCACGTCCACGCCCGAGCGCGCCGCCGTGATGAGCGCGCGCTTCATCTCCTCGTCGGGGATGAGGTAGGGGGTGAACACATATACGTACTTCTTGGCGTGGTAGATGATGCGCAGGTACAGGTCCTCGCACAGGTTGCGGTCGCCGTCGAAGGGCGAATCGCCGAAGCACAGGCAGGGCTTGCCGTGCGGCGCGTCCGAGAGGTAGCGCTCGGTGTCCGGCTCCTCTCCCTTCAGCGCCCACGTCTGCAAAAAGAGGGCGGTGAAGTTCTGTACCGTGCGCCCGCGCACGAGCAGGCCGGTGTCCTTCCAGTGGCCGAAGGGGTGCGTCTCGTTGATATACTCGTCCGCGAGGTTGATGCCGCCCGTAAAGGCGACCTTGCCGTCGATGACGGCGATCTTGCGGTGGGTGCGGTTGTTCTGCGCCACGTCCAGCACGGGGCGGAAGCGGTTGAAGCAGATGCAGGGGATGCCCTCCTTTTCGAGCATCGCCGCGTAGTTGGTCGGCACCTTGAACATGGAGCCGATGTCGTCGTAGATGACGCGCACGTCCAGCCCCGCCTTGCGCTTTTCGCGCAGGATGTCGAGCACCTCGCCCCAAAATTTGCCCTTCGCGATGATGAAGTATTCGAGGAAGATATATTTTTCCGCCTTTTGCAGCTCCTCGAGCAGGCGCACCTCGTACTCTTCGCCCGTCTTGAAGTATTCTACGTCCGTGTAGTCGGTCGCGGGGAGCCCGCCCATCGCGGCGGTGTACACCGCGCACTGCCGCGCGAACTCGTCCGCGCCGTCAAAGGAGGGGGGCAGCTTGTCCGCATCCGCGTACAGGCAGTCGACCTCCTCCGTGCCGTCGCTGCGCAGCTTCTTCAGCTTGCGCCGCGGCTTGGGCCGCGCGCGCAGCAGTAAAAAGATGATGGCGCCCACCGGCGGCAGCAGCAGGATGAGCACGATCCACGCGATCTTGTAGTCGGCGTTCATCTCCGTGTTGATGATGTAGATGGCCAGCACCGCGTTGACGGCGATGATCAGCGCGCCGCACACGATGGCGGCGATCGCGTTGTACAGCATCAGGAAGATGATCGCCGCCGGCAGCAGCGCGATCTCGATCAGTAACAAAAAGCAGACGAGCATAAATTTGCTCGTCAGCAGTCTCCATAGTTTTTTCAGCCGCATGCTTTTCTCCTCGGGTACGTGCGCCGCGTCAGATCATGTTGACGACGGTATAGGGCACGTGTTTGCCCGCATCTTTGAGCGCGGCGGCCTCGTCGAACAGCTTGGCGATGTCCGCGACCGGCCGCACGTCTTTGCGGAAGGGCGCGAGGTTGACCGCCTTGTTGACGATGCGGTTGATGGCGGTGGCGTTGTTCGAGTAGTCGTTGGTCACGGCGGTCACCGTCAGCCGCTTTTCGAGGGCGGGCTTGACCGCGACGGTCACGTCGGGGAAGTCGAACCCCGTGTAGATGACCGTTCCGTCCGCCGCCGTGTAGGTGAAGGGGAGGGCGGGGGAAAGGTCGCTGCCGCTGCAGTACACGCTGTCCCTTGCCAACCGTCCGCCGGTGATGCGGCAGATGTTCTCCTCCAGCGCCTCGTCCGCGCGCACCGTATAGTACACGCCGCACTGCGCCGCGAGCGCGAGCGAGCCCTCGTCCGCGTCCACGAAGATGGGCACCGCCTGGTGATAGATGAGCAGCTGGCAGAGGATGTTGCCGATCTCACGCCCGCCGAACACGGCGATGTGGTCGCCCTTGTTCACGTTCAGGCGGTCGATGACCGCCTCGCACAGCGACACGATGCCGATGAACAGCGCCTCGTCGTCCGAAACGGACAGGGGCAGGGGAGAGAGGTTGGCTTCGTCCGTCACCACGAAGTCGCGCAGGTATCCTTCGCACCCGCTCCCGGCCGCGCGCATCTGTGCGCAGCTCTCGGGGTCGCCGGCGCGGCAGCGCGCGCATTCGCCGCAGGGGAGCACGTCGTGTATGTACACGCGCGTGTTCTTCTCCGTTTTCAGGCATCCTTTGCCCGCCTCCGCGACGACGCCCACGGCAAACCGCCCGGGCACCACGGGGTACTTCGGCCGCGGCGCGCCGACGTAGGCGCGCGCCTCGTTGTCCGAAAAGAGCAGCCGCGTCACTTTCACTTTGGCCTGCGTTTCGGTCGTGATGTTGTCGGGCCGCTCCTCCGCCGTCAATACTTTGGGGGAAAGGATCTTCCAGATCTTCATACAACTCCTTTGGAACGTCTCCGTTCCGCGTGCGGGAAGGCGCAAGCTCCCGCATTCTGTGTTTATTATAAATCAACTCGCGCGATTTTGCAAGCGAAAAGAGCAGGCAAAGTACGCTCCCGCCCTATTTCGGCGGCATTTTTTGTCCGATTTTCGCGCGGAATGCCGTTAAAACTCCCCGCTTTTTGCAAAAAGCGCGCACCTTTTTGTATAATTTCGAAAAAGTGAATTTTTTTCGCAAAGTGCCGCCATTTGATTTGACTTGCAGGCGAAAATAATATATAATAAGTCAGCATCTTGATGAAAGAAAGTAAGCACGGAGAGGTGAAAGCATGAAACCCGATATACATCCCGATTATCATGAGGTCACGGTGACCTGTGCGTGCGGGGCGACGTTCAAGACCGGCACCACGAAGAAAGGAGATACGCTGAAAGTGGATATCTGCAGCAAATGCCATCCCTTTTTCACCGGCAGACAGAAACTCGTAGATACAGGCGGCCGAGTCGACAAGTTCAAAAAAAGATACGGAATTTAGTGTTTGTATTTCAGCTCTGAGGTTTGCTTGGGGCTGATTTTCTTTTTTTGCGCCCGAAAGCGGCCGTATTCGGCCGTCGCCGCGGCAGGCGGGGCGGCAACGCGGAGGTATGATGAAAAAAAAGACGGAAAAGCGGACGTACATCGGCGGGCAGGCGGTGCTCGAAGGGGTCATGATGCGCGGCAAGACGGCGTATGCCACCGCCGTGCGCGACCCGGAAGGCAACATCCAGGTGGAGAGCCGCCGCCTCAACACGTCCAAGGCGATGCAGCGCGTCTATAAGATCCCGTTCGTGCGCGGGGTGGTCAGTTTTGTCGCCTCCCTTGTCACCGGCTCCAAGATCCTCATGCGCAGCGCCGCCGTGTACGGCGACGAGGGCGAGCCCTCCAAGTTCGAAAAGTGGTGCACGGAAAAGCTGCACATCAACGTGATGTCCGCCGTCTCCTTCGTGGCGACGCTGCTGGGCGTCGTGCTGGCGGTGGGGCTGTTCGTCGCCCTCCCCATGCTGCTGTCCAACCTCTTCTTTTCGGAGGAGAGCGGGCTGCGCTACGGCATCGGCTATAACCTCGCCCAGGGCGGGCTGCGGCTGCTCATCTTTTTGATATACATCGTCGCCATCACGGCGATGAAGGATATCCGCCGCGTGTTCATGTATCACGGCGCCGAGCACAAGACGATCACCTGCTTCGAGCGCGGCCTTGACCTTACGCCCGAAAACGCGAAGAGCTGCCCCCGCCTGCACGACCGCTGCGGGACGACCTTCCTCTTCCTCGTCATGGCGATCAGTATCGTCGTCTTTTCCGTCGTCAACTGGATCTGCGACGCCTACCTCAACATCTTTGTCTACAACGAGGTCGCCAACTACTTCATCCAGTTCGCGATCAAGATCTTGTTCCTCCCGCTGGTCGCGGGCATCTCGTACGAGGTGCTCAAGCTGCTCGCCAAGTCGCAGAGCAAATGGCTGCTCCCGCTCAAGGCGCCCGGCTTCGCGCTCCAGCTGCTCACCACCCGCGAGCCGACCGAAGACATGCTCGAGGTCGCCATCGCCGCCTTCCAAAAGGTCGCCGAGATGGACGCAGACCCGTCCGTCCCCGAGCAGAGCTTCGTCGTCTCCCGCACCGTGCCCCATTATCTTGCGGACCTGAAACAGAAGTTCGCCGCGGCGGGCATCGACGAGAGCGACGCCGAGTGGCTGGTCTCTCTGCAGGCAGGCGTGCCGCGCAGCGAGCTGGAAACCTCCGATAAACTGCTCGTTCCCGGCGCGGTGCGCGCGCTGGACGCGCTCGCCGAAGAGCGCCTGCGCGGCCGCCCGCTCTGGTACGTTTTGGGGAGCACCGAATTCTACGGCTGCGAGATCAAGACGGACGAGCGCGCGCTCATCCCCCGCCCCGAGACGGAGCTGCTCGCAGAGCTGGCCGTCAAGGCGGCTAAGGAGGGGAGCGCCATCCTCGATATGTGTACGGGCAGCGGCTGCATCGCCGTGTCCGTCGCCAAACATTGCGCCCCGCTGCGCGTCTCCGTCTCCGCGGCAGACAACAGTGCAGACGCCCTCTCGCTCGCTGAGGAGAACGCCGCCGCAAACGGCGTCGAGGTCCGCTTCATCGAGAGCGACCTGTTCGCCTCCGTCGAGGGCACCTTCGATATCATTGTGTGCAATCCGCCGTATATTAAGCGCGCAGACCTGGCCGGCCTGCAGCGGGAGATCCGCGAGTACGAGCCGATGTCCGCGTTGGACGGCGGCGAGGACGGGCTGGACTTCTACCGCCGCCTCGCAAAAGAGGTGCCCGCGCACCTCAAGGAGGGCGGCATGCTGCTCGCCGAGTGCGGCATGGGGCAGGCGCGAGACGTCGCGCAGATGATGTGCGCCTTCGCGCGCGTCTCCATCATCCGCGACTACGCCGGCATCGAGCGCTTCGTGCGGGCGGTGAAAAAGCCTGCGGAGGGCGCTTCCGAAGGGGAAGCGAAGACGCCTGCGTCCGGCGAGGGAAAACCCGCGGGCGGGGCGGAAAGGGCGTAACGAACCATGTTCAAAAAGTTAGACGGCATTTTAGAAAAATACCAGAAGCTGTCCGCCGAGATGGCGGACCCCGCCGTCATCGCGCAGACGGAGCGGTGGACGCAGTGCGCCAAAGAGCACGCCGACATCGCCGAAACGGCGGAAAAATATCTCGAATACAAGAAGGTCGAGCGGGAGATGGAGGAGGACTTCGCCGCGGCGGAACAAGAAGAGGACCGCGAGATGAAGGACCTGCTCACGCAGGAGGGATATGCCTGCAAGGAGAAGCTGGCCGCCATCCGCGGCGAGCTGCGCGTCCTGCTTCTGCCCAAGGACAAGAACGACGAGCGCAACGTCGTGATGGAGATCCGCGGGGGCGCGGGCGGCGACGAGGCCAGCCTGTTCGCAGCCGACCTCTACAATATGTACTGCCGTTACGCCGAGTCGGTGCGCTGGAAGACGGAGCTCGTCGACGTCAACGAGACGGAGCTGGGCGGCATGAAGGAGGTCGTCTTTTCGGTCTCCGGCAAGGGGGTGTACAGCAAGCTCAAATACGAGAGCGGCGTGCACCGCGTCCAGCGCGTCCCCGAAACGGAGTCGCAGGGCAGGGTACACACCTCCACCGTCACCGTCGCCGTCCTCCCCGAACCGGAAGACGTCGACGTGCAGATCAACGACAAGGACCTCAAGATCGACACCTACCGCTCGGGCGGCGCGGGCGGGCAGCACATCAACAAGACGGAGAGCTGCATCCGCATCACCCACCTGCCCACCGGCATCGTCGTCACCTGTCAGGACGAGCGCTCGCAGATCAAGAACCGCGAAAAGGCGATGAAGGTACTCAAGAGCCGCCTGTACGACTACTATAACTCCCGCTACCGGAGCGGCTACGCCGAAAACCGCAAGAGCCAGATCGGCACGGGCGACCGCAGCGAGCGCATCCGCACCTACAACTTCCCGCAAAACCGCGTCACCGATCACCGCATCGGCCTCACGCTCTACTCGCTGGACACCTTCATGCTCGGCGACATCGGCCCCATGCTCGAGGCGCTCGCCATCGCCGACCGCGAGGCGCAGCTCTCCTCCGAAGAGGAACTTTAAGACAAGCGTCATCCCGCCGCGCCCGCCCAATAGGGCAAAGGCGAGTTTCGATACGATAACTATTTTACGAGGTACACGTATGAATATCACCAAGCGCATTTCTTCCATCTCTCCCTCCCTGACCCTCGCGATCACCGCCAAAGCCAAGGCGATGAAGGCGGAGGGCAAATCGGTCATCGGCTTCGGCGCCGGCGAGCCCGACTTCAACACCCCGCAGCACATCATCGATGCGGCCAAGAAGGCGCTGGACGAGGGATGCACCAAATACACCCCTTCCTCCGGCCTGCCCGCGCTGCGCAAAAAGATCGCCGACAAGTTCCTCGAAGAGCAGGGCCTGTCCTACGACCCCTCGCAGATCATCGTCTCCTCGGGCGCAAAGCACTCCATCTTCAACGCCATGTTCGCCCTCATCGAGGACGGCGACGAGGTCATCATCCCCGCGCCTTACTGGCTGACCTACCCCGAGGTGGTCAAGGTGTGCGGCGGCAAGAGCGTGTTCGTCGAGGGGCATAAAGAGAACCACTTCAAGGTCACCCCGGAAGACATCCGCAAGGCCATCACCCCCAAGACCAAGATGCTCATCTTCAACTCCCCGTCCAACCCGACGGGCAGCGTCTACACCGAGGAGGAGATCCGCGCCATCGCCGCGGTGGTCGAAGAGGCGGGCATCTGGGTGCTTTCCGACGAGATCTACTCCAAGCTCATCTATGACGGCGTCAAGCACTTCTCGATGGCGCAGGTCAGCGAAAAGCTCAAGGAAAAGACGGTCATCGTCAACGGCGTCTCCAAGACGTACGCGATGACGGGCTGGCGCATCGGCTGGCTGGCCGCCCCGAAGGAGGTCGCCAAGGCCATCGATTCCTTCCAGAGCCACGCCACGAGCAACCCCGCCAGCGTCTCGCAGTATGCGGCGCTCGCCGCCCTCAACGGCAGCGAAGACGAGCTGGTCAAGATGCGCGAGATCTTCAACGACCGCCGCAAGTTCATGATCGACCGCATCCACGCGATCGAGGGCCTCAGCTGCATCGAGCCGGACGGCGCCTTCTACATCATGCTGGTGGTGGATAAGCTGTACGGCAAGCGCTACAACGGCCGCAAGATCGGCGGCTCGCTCGACGTCGCCGACATGCTGCTCGAAAAGGGCGTCGCGGTCGTCCCCGGCATCGCCTTCGGCGACGACGAGTGCGTGCGCCTCTCGTACGCGATCTCCAAAGAGGACATCGCGACCGGCCTCGACCGCATCGAGGCGTTCGTCAAGGAGGTCTTCTGATCCGTGATCTACTTCGACAAGGGTAAAAACCTCCTCGAAGAGGACAAATACCACTATCAGCTGCAAGACGTGGCCGAACCCGAGCTCTTCCGCGACATCTACCCGTACGAAGAGATCCCCAAGGTCGTCTTCAACTACCGCCACGTCCCGATGGACATGCCCGCGGACATCTGGATCACCGATACCACCTTCCGCGACGGCCAGCAGTCCACCTCTCCCTTCTCGGTCAAACAGATCGTCGATCTGTTCAAGCTGATGGCCCGCCTGGGCGGCCCCAAGGGGCTCGTCCGCCAGAGCGAGTTCTTCCTCTACAGCGAAAAGGACCGCCGCGCCCTGCAGGAATGTCAGGACCTCGGCCTTCCCTTCCCCGAGATCACGACGTGGATCCGCGCCATCGAGAAGGATTTTGAATTGGTCAAGGCGGCGGGCGTCGCCGAGACGGGCATCCTCGTCAGCTGCAGCGACTACCACATCTTCAAAAAGATGAACCTCACCCGCGCGCAGGCGATGGACAAATATTTGGGCATCGTCAAGAGCGCCCTCTCGCACGGCATCAAGCCGCGCTGCCACTTCGAGGACATCACCCGCGCCGACTTCTACGGCTTCGTCGTGCCCTTCGCAAACGAGCTGATGAAGCTCTCGCGCGAGAGCGGCATCCCCATCAAGATCCGCATGTGCGACACGATGGGCTTCGGCGTCAACTATCCGGGAACGAGCGTCCCGCGCAGCGTGCAGGGCATCGTCTACGGCCTGCACCACCACGCCGAAGTGCCCAGCGAGCTGCTCGAGTGGCACGGCCACAACGACTTCTACAAGGTCGTCACCAACGCGACGACGGCATGGCTGTACGGCGCCAGCTCCGTCAACTGCTCGCTGCTCGGCATCGGCGAGCGCACGGGCAACTGTCCGCTCGAGGCGATGGCCATCGAGTACGCCTCCCTGCGCGGCACCGACGACGGCATGGACCTGACCGCCATCACCGACATCGCCCGCTATTTTGAAGACGAACTCGGCTACATCATCCCGCCCAACACACCTTTCGTCGGCCGCTCCTTCAACGCGACGCGCGCCGGCATCCACGCGGACGGCATGCTCACGGACCCCGAGATCTACAATATCTTCGACACCGCCAAGATCCTCGGACGCCCCGCGCGCGTCTCTATCAACAACGCCAGCGGCCTGGCGGGCATCGCGTATTGGATCAACGACTATTACGCCCTCCCCGACGATCATAAGATCGACAAGCGCGACGAGCTCGTCGTGCAGATGAAGGGCGTCATCGACGAAGAGTACGCGGGCGGCAGGAACAGCATTTG
>CASEIS010000135.1 GCA_949287895.1 uncultured Bacillota bacterium | reverse complement strand
TTTGGGGTGGGTCATGCGCGCCTTGCGGTTGCACAAAAATACGCCGTCTACCCCCGCGCCGTCCGCCATGCGCAGCATGGTGCCGACGTTGCCGGGGATCTCGATGCCGTCCAGCACCAGCAGCACCGCGTCCTTGCCCGGCGCAAAGGTCGCTATGTCGTGCCGCGGCAGCCCCGCCAGGGCGAGCAGCCCGTCCGGCTGGCCGCGCTCGGAGATCTTTTCAAAGGTCTTGGCAGATACGGTGAAGCGCTCTTCCGTGCGCGCGGCGAGCTTGTCTGCCAGGGCCGCCGCCTCGGGCGTGCGGATGTGCTCGGGGCAGAGGATGAGGCAGTCGATGGGGGCGTCAAACTTTTCGCAGAGGGAGAGGATCCAGATGCCCTCGGCGACGAACAGCTTGTGCGGGTTGGGCTTGGTGTTGGAGAGGATCGCCCGCACCTGTTTGATCTTGGGGTTTTGCTCGCCGATCGCCCGCCATTCGCGGGCGGCGAGTACGTCTTCGATGTTCATATGCGCACTGTAACAAATTTTGCGCCGTTTGTCAAGCGCTTGCGCCGCCGTTTGAAGGGCCGCCCATTTGCCCGCCCCGCCGCCATCGCCGCGCCCCGCCGTTTGGTCCGCCGCGCCTTTGCCGCGCCCCGCCCGTAAGGGCGGGGCGCGGCGGTTTTTTTCGTCGCCCGCGGCGGGCGGAGCGCATACAATGGTAGTGGAACTCTTTTACGGCGGACGGAACCATGACGGACATCGGAAACACGAGGGGCGCCGCGCGCGCCTGTTTTGCGGGCAGTGCGGTGCGGGCGGTCGCCGCCAACGTGACGGCCCTGCTCTTTGCCCCCTTCGCGCGGCTGTACGGCTTTACGGCGGTACAGCTGGGGCTTTTGACAGCGGTCGGCTTTGCGGCGCAGATGGTCGCGGATATCCTGCTCCTATTTTTGGCCGACCGCATCGGCTACCGCAAGATCGCCTGCGCGGCGGCCGCGCTCGCCTGCGCGGGGCTTCTCCTGTACGGCGCGGCGCCCCTGCGCCTGCGCGGCGGCGCGCTGTACGGCGTGCTCGCGGGGGCGACCGCCCTCTTCGCTTTTGCGGGCGGCGCGCTCGAGGTGGTGCTCTCCAACGTTGCAGACGCCCTCCCGCCTTCGGGCGGTATCGGCGGGATGCACACGGCGTACGCGGGCGCGCAGGCGGCGCTCTGCCTGTTCCTGCTCGGGTGGTCCGCGGCGTTCGGGTCGGAGAGTTGGAACGGCGCCGTTCTCGCGCTCGCGGCGCTCCCCGCCGTCACCTTCGCCCTCCTGCTGCGCGCCCCGCTCCCGCATGCTGCGCGGGAAGCGCCCCCGCGGGCGGCCTTCCGCCCCTTCTACATATGGGCGCTGTGCGCCCTCTTTTTCGGGTACGGGGCGGAGGTGGTGATGAACCAGTGGATCGCCGCCTTTGTGTCGCAGTCTTTGGGCGCGGAGGCGGGCGGCCTGCTCGGCTGCGCCCTCTTCGCCCTCTGCCTGGGCGCGGGCGGCGGGCTGTATGTGCGCCGCCGCCGCGCCTCGTACGCGCCCCTCGTCTTTGCCGCCCTCGCCGCCGCCGCGGCGTAT
>CASEIS010000134.1 GCA_949287895.1 uncultured Bacillota bacterium | reverse complement strand
ATGGCGGGCGGCGGTGCATTCGCGGCCGCGCCGGCGCGGCGCGCGCGCACGCTCGAAGAGGCGGGCAGGCTCGCGCAGGAGCTGTTCCGCAAGCAGTGAGCGCGCCGCAGGCACATTTTCATCAAAAATAGGGGAGGAAAGTAAATGGTAACGATGACGAGCGCGGACAGCGCGCTGAAAAATTACTATCTGGGCGTGGTCGCGCAGCAGCTGAACGCGGAGATCAATCCGCTGCTTGCAAAGATCCGCCAGACCACGGCGGACGTGTGGGGCAAGGAGGTGCGCCGCCTCGCGCAGTACGGCGTCAACGGCGGCGTGGGCGCGGGCACCGAGGAGGGCGCGCTTCCCGCCGCGGGCGGCAACAACTACGAGCAGTTCGTGACGACGCTCAAAAATCTCTACGGCACGGTGGAGATCAGCGACAAGGCGGTGCGCGCCTCCGAAAACAGCGCGGGCGCCTTCGTCGACCTGCTCACGGCGGAGATGGAGGGGCTGGTCCGTTCCTCCGCATTCAACTTCGGACGCATGCTCTTCGGCGACGGTACGGGCGTGCTGTGCAAGGTCACGTCCGCGTCCGGCAACGCGATCACGGCAGACTCGGTACAGAACGTCGTCGAGGGCATGACCGTGGACATCCTCACCGAAGCGGGCGCAGCCATCGAGGGCGCCTCCGCCCGCCGCATCACGCAGGTGGACCGCGAGGACAAGACCTTCACCGTGGACGGCGGCACCCTCGGCACCTCCGTCAAGGCGGGCTGCCTCGTCTGCATGCAGGGCTCGTATAACCTCGAGCTGACGGGCCTCGGCGCCATCTTCAAGGACACGGGCACCCTCTACGGGCTGGACCGCTCCACCCGCCCCTGGCTGGTGCCGTACATGAAGACGCAGGTCGGCGCGATCAGCGAGAACGTGCTGCAGAAGACCATCGACGCCCTCGAGGAGCGCGCGGGCAGCCGCGTCGACATCATCGTGTGCAGCTGGGGCGTCAAGCGCGCCCTGCAGAGCGCGCTCAGCGCATCCCGCTCGCAGACGGACATGGCGGTGCTGGCGGGCGGCTACAAGGCGATGACCTACAACGGCATCCCCGTCGTCGCCGACAGGTTCTGCCCGAGCGGCACTATGTACCTGCTCAACACCGCCGACTTCTGCCTGCACCAGCTGTGCGATTGGAAGTGGCTGGAGGGCGACGACGGCCGCGTGCTGCGCCAGGTGCCGGGCAAGCCGCTGTACACGGCCACCCTCGTCAAGTATGCCGACCTCATCTGTGCCCGCCCCTGCGGGCAGGCGATGCTCTCCGGCATCACCGAGTCGTAAGGCGGGTCGGCAAAAGGCAAAGCGCGCGGGTGCGCGGCGGTGGGCTTCTGCCCGCCGCGGCAATGCTGGCCCGCGCGGCGGCGGGCGGCCCGTTGGTTGCGGGCTGCCCGTTTTTTTATTCAAAATACAGGAGGAGGGAAAATGCGAGTCAAAGAGATCCTGGTGCTCGCGGCGGACCTGTGCGGCCGCCGCGACCTTGCCGAATACCTTGCCGGCAAAAACGGCGCGGACGCGGGCGCCTTCGCGCGGGAGGAGGAGTCGCTGCTGCGCTGCTACAACCTCGCCGAAAACGAGATCGCGCTCGACTACCTGCCCGTCCGCCGCACGCAGCTGTTCGAGTCGGAGGGCTGCATCGCCTATGCCGACTTCGCGGCGCCGCCCGTCGAGATCATGGCCGTGCGCGACGCGGCGGGGCGCAGGCTCCCCTTTTTGGCGGGGGAGAAGGGTGTGCGCGTGCGCGCGGGCAAGGCGCTCGTCGAGTACTCCGTCCGCCCGCGCGTCAAGGGGGTGGGCGACATCCCCGAACTGTCCGCTCGCGGAGACGAGCGCCTGCTGGCGCTGGGCGCGGCGTGCGAGTTCGCGCTGATGAGCGGCAACTTCGACGCCGCGTCGCTGCTCGACAAGCGCTACCGCGACGCGCTCGCTTGCGCCTGCCGCGAGCGGGGCGGGCGGCTGAAGGTGCGGAGGTGGGCGTGATGTTCGCGCCCAAGGGTCTGCCCGCCTTATCGGGCAGCGTGCGCACCGCCGAAGTGTGCTGGAAGGGGGAGAGCGCCGCCTGCGGTGAGGGCGCCCTGCGCGGGTTCGGCTTCGCGCCCGCAGCGGTCGGCGGCAATGAGGTCGCCCTGCCCGAAGGGGCCTCCCCCGCGGCGGCTTTCGCCGCGGGGGAGGGCGTGGCGGTGTATTGCGCGGGCGGCGACGTGTACTTCTGCTCGGCGGCGGGCGCGCAGAAGAGCGATACCGGCTTTACGCGCATCCCCTCCGCCGCGCGCGTGTATGACGGGTCGGAAGGGCTGCTCCTCTCCGACGGCAGCAGCTGTGCGCTCCTGCGCGGGAGCGGGCTTACACCGTCGTCTGCGCCCGCCTTTGACGGCGCCGCCTTTTACGGCGACAGGCTTTGGACGGCCGCGCGGGGAGAGGCGGGTAAACTCCGCTACAGCGCCCCCACCGACGCGTATAACTTCGCTTCGGCGCGCGGCAAGGGCGGCAGCATCGACCTGCCCTCCGCCTATGGGCAGATCGCGGCGCTGCTGCCCTTCGGCGACGCCCTGCTCATCTTCCGCGAGCGGGGCGTGCAGCGGCTGCGCGCGCGGGGAGACGAGCGCGACTTCGACGTCTCCGACCTCTTTTCCTGCGCCCGCATCTATGGGGAGACGGTCGCCGACGTCGGCGGAAAGGCGGTGTGGCTGGCCGAGGACGGGCTGCACGCCTACGACGGCGGCGAGCGTGCCTTTTGCACGGCGGGGGCGGCGGCCGTCTGCGGCATCGACCAGAGCGGCGCGCGTGCCGCGGCGGAGGGCGGGCTGTACTTTTTGCAGGCGAAACTTGCCGAAAGCGGCGAGCCGGTGCTCGCGGCCTTTGCAGCGGACGGGTCGGGAGCGTCTTACTTGCGCTGCGTGGCGGAGGGGCTCACGCAGTCGCGGCGTGCGCTGTTCGTTTTGGGCGGCAAGGTGTGCGCGCCGACCGTCCGCGGCTATGCGGAGGGAAACGCGCGCCGCGTGTACGAGAGCGAGCCGTTTGCGCCCTTCGGCGGCCGCGCGCTGCTGCGCGAGGTGCGGGTGCGCGCAAGCGGCCCGTTCACTTTGACGGCGGAGAGCGAGGAGGGAAAACGCACGGTGTCGGTGCGCGGCGGCGGGCGCACGGAGCGCTTTTCGCTGCACCTGCCGGGCACGAGTTTTGACTTCCGCCTGGAGACGGAGGCGGGCGGGCAGGTGTTCGGCCTGTCGGCGACGTATGTACAGGGGGGCGTGCAATGAGTACAGACCAGAAATTGGAAGATGCCGTGCAGAAGCTCATCGAGGAGGCGAACGCGGAGAGCGCTGCGGCGCTGGCGGAATATGAAGAAGACTGCCTTTCGGCCCGCTTTCGGCTGCTCGCAAACGGTACCTACCGCTCGAGCATCCTGCAGGACGCGCTGAACGAGCTGCGTGCGGCGTACGAGGCGCGCGTGCTGCGCATACAAAAGGACCTCGACGAGAGCCTCGAGGCGCTGTATGCCGAAAGTCAGGAGCCGGACGACGGCTCGGACGAGGGATCTGGTGAAGGCTCGGGCGAAGGTTCGGGCGAAGGTTCGGGCGAGGGATCTGGTGAAGGCTCGGGCGAGGGATCTGGTGAAGGCTCGGGCGAGGGATCTGGTGAAGGGTCGGGCGAGGGTTCGGGTGAAGGTTCGGGCGAAGGTTCGGGCGAGGGCTCGGGCGAAGGTTCGGGCGATGACGAGGAGGAAGAAGGGGGCGAGGATACGCCGTACGAGGTGGACTATACTCTCTCCATGCGCGATCGTTACATCGCCGTCAAAAATTATTACCTATCCCTTCCCGACGCGGCAGACGCGCTCGCCGCCCTGCGCGAAGACGAGGTGGCGCAAGACTATCTCGGCCGCTACTACGATTATCTCGAGCAGCTGCTCATCATGATGCAGTGACGGCTCGAGGGTGAAAGCAGGGGGGCGCCGCGGCTTATGCCGCGGCGCCCCTTTTTGCGTACGATGAAGCAAAACTGCGCGTTCTTGTAAAAAAATCGGCGCGAAATGCAGCGCTCGCGCCGTTTGCAGAGTACTATGTCTGGCATACATCGCCGCTTTTTGCGGACACGGAAACGGAAACTACACGTCGTACCAGACGTTCGGATCGGGGATGAAGGCGCGCGCGGCGGGCAGTCTGGCTTGCACCGTCGGGATAAATCTGCGCGTATCCACCTGCCTGCTGACGGGCGGGAAGGCGTCGTCGAAGTGGTCGATAACGACCGCCTCGGGCCGGAGCGCGTCGAGGAAGGGACGCAGCGCGCGGTCCATGCGCGCCCGTCCCTGGTAGGGAAAGATGAGCAGGTCGGCGCCTTGCGGGTAGTTTGTCCCCGCTGCCATGCCTGCCGAGCCGAAGAGCAGCAGGGTGCGGCCCTCCGCCGTCACAGAAAAGGCGAGCACGTCGCTGCGGCGGATGCGGAATTTTTTCGCGCCGCGCAGCAGCGCGACCGCCTTGGAAAAATTTTTCCATGTGCGCGGCGAGCAGAGGATGCGCAGCACCGTCGCGGCGTCAAAGCGGCAGTGGAGGGCGGGGTAGGCGCGCACGGCAAAGTCGCCGACGGCGACCTCGTCGCCCGCGCGGACAGCGCGCATACAGGCCGCCTGCAGCCCGTTCTCGCGCGCAAGCCGGATGCCCCGCTCGTTGACGTACACCGGCCGCCTCCCTTCCGAAAAGGCGTCGACGTCGCTGAAGTGGTCGAGGTGTGGGTGGGTGATGAAGATGGCGTCTGCCGTGCGCGCCTCCGCAAGGGGGAGCGGTGCGCCCTCTGCAAGGGCGTGCAGGTAGGGGTCGAAGAGCAGGCGCGTTCCCCCGCTCTCGAGCAGGATGCTCGCCGTGCCGTACCATTTCAGTTTCATAAAAGTGCCTCCGCCGTCCGCGATCGCGGCCGCCGCGCAGGGGCGCTGCCCGCGGTCTGTTCCCCTCTATTATACGAGCATTTCCCCGCGGCCGCAAGCGCTTTGTGCATTTTTTTTGCGTATTTTGCCCCGCCCGCCCCCAAATTGCGCGTTTGCGCAGTACTATGCGTGACATAATTTCCTGCCGATTCATGGCGTGTACCAATTTCGGTGCTCGCCTTTTGTTATACTCTTATAAAGGGGTGTGTGCCCGCGGTTCATTAAAATTCGGCAAAGTATTGATTTTGCCCGTGCGGCATGGTACAATGTTGGTATGGATTATTGTATTTCGGATATTCACGGCTATTATGATCTTTTCTGCCGCCTGCTGGATAAGATCCGCTTCGGCGGCGGCGACAGGCTGTTCGTGCTGGGGGATATCATTGACAAGGGGCCGCACAGCGTCCGCCTCGCAAAACTTCTCTTTTCGATGCCGGAGGCCGCCTGCATCGCGGGCAATCACGAGTACGACTTCCTCAAATTTTACCGCGCCCTGATGATGCAGACGGAGGACTACGAGCGGGTGCTGCGCGAGCTGCGCGGCTATTTTGCGGACGGCGCCCTGCTCGATTGGGAGACGGTGGACGCCTTCGACCTGCTGCCCTTTTCTGTGGAAGAGGAGTCATTTATCGGCGTGCACGCGGGGCTCCCCGTGCAGGGCGGCAGGCTCGTTCCGCCCGCATCGTGCAGGGCAGAGCAGCTCGTGTACGACCGCAAATTCAAAGAACCGGACATATTGCCGCAGGGCGGCAAGTGCGTGCTGTTCGGGCACACGCCCGTGTGCTACCTGACGGGCGAGGACCGGATCTTGTTGTACCCGCGCGCGGGCGCGCCGCGGGGCAGTGGCGACATCGCCGACTACTGCAAGGTGCATCTGGATACGGGCGTGGCGCTGAGCGGCGTGCTCGGCTGCATCTGCGTCGACACCTGCCGCTGCTTTTATGTGAGCGACGGTCTGTGAGCGGCGACTGCGCGGGCGCAGGCGAAAAAATGAACAGTGTATGGCGGGTGTACCGATTTTGGTACACCCGTTTTCGTATCATGGAGAGGAAGAGGCGGGCAAGGGTCGCCCGCACAATACTTTCTATAAGCACAATACTTTTTATAAAAAGGAGAAACACAGATGGCATGCAGTCAAATTTTGCTCGACACTTTGGCAAAGCATCGGTCGGAGATCGACGGCGGCGCGTTCGGGCCGCTCGTCTTGGACGCATACCTCACCTGCGGGGCGGCCGGCCTCGCAGAGCTGCGGTTGCTCCTGTCGAAGGCGGGGCTTGCGGCGGCGTATGACGGCGCGGTCGTGCAGATCGTCAAAGATCTTTTGAAGAACAGCGGACTTTGGGATGGCTGAAGCGCGGCGCGGCAAAAGATCTGCACAAGGGGCCGCGTGTACCGAATTTGGTACAGAAGATGCCGTATACTGTATCTTGTCGGCGGGCGCTGCGCCGCGGCGGCAAAAATGCACGCGGCAGCCGTGCCCGCAAAACGCTTGCGACCGAAATAGATCAAAGACGGGGAGGATCGAAATGGATACTGAGAGAGAAGAGTTGAAGGTCGGCGAGGGCGAGGATCGCTATTTTCGCCTCTGGGACGCGCCGAAAAACATCGCCGCCACTTTTTCGCATTGGGTGAGGGAGGGCGAGATCATGCGCGTGGTTTTGGACGATATTTTTCCGCTGAATATCTGCCCCGTCGGCGAAGTGCCGCAGGACCTCAAAGAGGGGGATGAGCTCTCCCTCGAGCTGTGTCTGTATTTCTACAAGGGCGATTTCTTTCAGGACGAAGAGGAGTACTATGCCGAAGAGAGGCGCGCGATGGCGTCCGAAAGCATCATTCCCTGCGGCACCTTCAGCCCCACACGCGATCCGAACTTTGTCGAGAGCGCGACGGTGCTGCTGCGCGGCAAGGTGCTCGCCGCCGTGCCCTTCGAGGAATTCGGCGACAGGATGTTCAAGATCGACCTGAAGATGCAGAGCCACGTCTGCCGCGTCGTGTCCATCGACGGCTTCGGCGAGCGCGGCGTGCATCCGGGCAACATTCTCAGCGGCTTCTTTTTTGTGGATGGCATCGTGCGGAGGGCAGGGTGGTGATCGACGCGGCAGAGTTCCTCAATTCCAAAGACATCGCCGATTATTGGCGGGAGACCGGCTTTGCCGCGCGCTGCACGCCGCTGCAGTGCGCATACATCGTCCGGTGCAGCCGCGCCAAGACGCTCGCCGAAAAGCACGCCGCGTGGCGCGAGATCGTCGCTACTTCGCCGAACTGCCCCGTCGCGGCGGGGCATCGCCGGGCGAACATGGGCATCCCGGACGCCCTCGCGGACAGCCTGCACGCGTTTTTGCAGGCTTTCATGCACCTGCAGGAGAGGCTGGTCGACGCCTTTTACCGTGCGGGCGACTGTGCCGTCTATCGCTATAACGTCCTCTATAAAGGGGAAGAAGATTGGACGCGCGACGACTTTTTGTACGGCAGCCCCGCAGAATGTTTTGCCGAAGTGAACGCCGACGAGGACTTGCTCCCCGAGGTCGCCTGCCTGCGGCTGACCAAGCAGTGGATCGGCGAAAACAGGCGCATCACCCTCATTATCAAGGCGGACAAGACGGTGCTCGCCGTCGATGCAGACGGGCTCGCGGAAGGGGAGGCCGACCTGCTGCGCGCCTTCGAGTGGATGTGGTTCGACTTCCCCACCCCCTTCAAGCGGGGAGACGTCGTCGTCTCCCAATATTCTCCGTTCGGGTATAATTTGCACGGCGACGATCCCTTCGTGCTCACCAATTTGTGCGGCTGGGGCAGCGCGCAGCTGCGCGAAAACGGGTGCCCCGACCGCGAGGGCAGGTACGCGAGGGCAGACCGGCTGCTGGTGCGCCACCGTGAAGGCGGCGACGAAACGGACATGACGGCGCACGGGTACTTTCAGAGCGAGGACGGCGGCATCTATCATGAATGTATGCACCATTACCTCGACCTCGCCTATTACAGGGAGGAGCCGCAGGGTGCACGCCGCATCTTGCGCGCCCTTTCAAACTTCATCAAGGGCGAGATCGGCGAGGACCTGTTCGCCGTCGCCTATCACGCGATCTTGCAGGAAGAGGACTTGCGGCGGCAGCGCGAAAAGCTGTCTTGTTTTACAGACGAAGGGCTGCGCCTGGCGGGGCTGCTATGAAGATCTGGCTGGACGATCTGCGACCCGCGCCGTGCGGGTTTGTTTGGTGCCGCAGCGTGAACGAAGCGAAGAGGACGATCGCAGAAAATGAGGCGTCGCAGCCCGTCGAGCTGATCGACTGCGACCATGACCTCGGCGACTTCGCGGCGGACGGCGGCGCCGGCATCAAATTGTTAGATTGGCTGCTGGAGCGGGGGACGCTGTACCCCGTCGCGCTGCACACGATGAACCCCGTCGGGCGGGAAAATATGCGGCGCATGCTGCAGAGATATTGGAGCGAAAAGTAAAAAAACAGATGAGTGAGATATATTTAGACGGTGGCGCGGCGGGCGGCTTTTCTCAGACTTGCTGTTTCACCGGCCCCCGTCCCAAAAATTACCCGTGGGGGCAGGACGAGGCCGCGCAGGCGCGCGTCTTCGCGCGGCTGGAGCGGGAGATCGCCCGCGCAGTCGGGCGGGGGTACCGCGTCTTTCTGTGCGGCATGGCGGCCGGCGTCGACCTCGTCGCCGCGCGGGCTGTCCTGCGGCTGCGCGCCGCCCGTCCGGAAGGGGATATCAGGCTGGAGGCGGCAGTGCCCTTCCCGTCGCAGCCGGCGCGCTGGCGGGCGGAGGTGCGCCAAGAGTATCGCGCCATCCTCGCCGCCTGCGACGCCGTACATACCCTTTCGGACAAATTTTCTGTCGCGGCGTACGCGCTGCGGGACGCCTATATGGTCTGGCGCTCCTCCATCGTCATCGCCGTCGAGGGGAAGACGAAGGGCGGCAGCGCGCGGGCGGCGGAGTACGCCGAGCGGCTGGGCCGTGAGGTCATCCGCATCGCGGCGCGCCCCGCGTAGGCGCTTTGGCGGCGCGCCCGAAGATGGCAGATCGGGCGGCGGGTACGCACGTTCTTTTTGCGCGGCCGGCCGCGGCGGGGCTGCCATGCCCCCTTTGCAGAAAAGTTTGCGCCTTTGCGCAGTGTGTACCAAAAAGCGGACATAAAAAGCCGTATAATTGATCTGTAAATAAACGAGTGAGGTATTTGACATGAAAGGTTTTGAAAACGTCATCGGCTATGAAAAAGAGAAGGCGCAGCTCTATCGCCTGTGCGATATGGTCAAATCGCCCGAAAAGTACGCGGCGCTCGGCGTGCGCCTGCCCCGCGGCGTGCTGCTGCACGGCGACCCGGGCGTCGGCAAGACGCTGATGGCGACGGCGCTCGTCGAGGCGATGGGCCGCAAGAGCTATATCCTCCGCAAAGATGAATCGAATGAGAAGTTTGTAGAGACCATCCGCAGAGTGTTTGCCGAAGCGAAGAAAAACGCGCCCTCCGTCATCCTGCTCGACGACCTCGACAAATTCCCCTCCGACAGCGACTCGCACAACCCCGAAGAGCTCATCGCGGTGCAGACGGGCATCGACGCGGTCAGGGGCGCCGACGTGTTCATCGTCGCCACCGCCAACGACGAAGACGAGCTTCCCCGCGCGCTGCGTCGCCCCGGCCGCTTCGACATCATCCTCGAGGTGCGCGCGCCCGACCGCCGCGAGGCCATCGAAATCGTCCGCCACTACCTCTCCGATAAAAAGGTCTCGCCCGACGTTTCGGCAGAGGAGGTCGCGCGCCTGATGGACGGCAATTCCTGCGCCGCGCTCGAGGCCGTCCTCAACGAGGCGGGCATCTATGCCGGCTTTGACAACAGCCCCGTTATCGGGCGCGAGCACATCGTGCGCGCCGTGCTGCGCACCGTGTTCGACGCCGAAGAGGCCGTCAACGGCATGCCGCACACCGAAAAGGAAATGGTCGCCTTCCACGAGGCGGGTCACGCCGCCGTTGCGCTCGCCTTCGACCCCGAAAGCGTCGGCATCGTGTCCGTGCGCCCGAGCAAGGGCGCAACGCGCGGCATGACGCAGGTCCTCAAACCGGACGGTTACTTCGGCTCGTACAAGCGCATGCGCGAGCACGTCGTCATGCTGCTCGCGGGCAAGGCGGCGGTCGACCTCAAATTCGGCACGCTCGACGTGGGCGCCGCTTCGGATATCGAACGCGCGTTCAACATGGCGGGGCGCTTCGTCACGCGGTATGCGGCGTGCGGATTTGCGGGCTTCTCCACCAGCCGCTACGAAATGTCGGACGGGCAGATGGGCGAAATCGCCATAGAGCGCGCCTCCATGCTCGCGCGCTTCTACGAAGAGGCGAAGGACGTGCTGCGCAAAAATTGGGCGTTCGTTGAGCGCCTGGCCGCGACGCTGGTCGAAAAGGATACCGTCCTGTACGACGAGCTCGTCGCCCTGCGCGGGCAGAGCTTGGCCGCGTAAATGATGTCCGCAAGATCGGGGGCGCTCTCCCGCCCCCGCAAGAGCATGGCCAAGATGCTCGCGCAGACGCTTTTCGGACTGAACGGGGAAAGCTGCCTGTATGCCCCGCTGCATGGGAAGAGGTGGGTGCTGTTTTTCCCGGCCGACCGAAGTGCGGCGGGCGATGCCGCGCGGGCGATCCGCCCTCTGCGGGAGAAGGTCAGGGCACGCGGGCGCGGTTTCGCGCAGCTCAAGTGCGTCTGGCGCGGGGAGGGCGGTCTGCTTTCCGGCGAGTACGCGCTGCTCGCCTTCGGTATGGGGAGACGGGCGGCGCTTCGGCTCGCGGACGGGTGCGGTCGGTTTTTTGTCGCCGCACGGGAGGGCGATTCGCAGCCGAAGATCTTTGCGCCGGGCAGGGCGCCGGAAGGGGAAGCACCTGCGCAGGGTGCACAGCCGCAGCTTGTGGCCGTCTATCTGGTCGAGCCGCCGCGGCCATCCTATTTCCGCACCCAAGAAGTCTTTCTTCCCGTCTTTCGGCGGGGGAAGGGCGCATGAGAGGCCTGCCCGCCGACGGGCGCCAGAGTAATAGTTCTTTTCGAAAAGGCGGCGGTATGCGTGCATACCGCCGCCGTATTTTGCTGTTTTCAGCCGTTTGCACAGTACTATGCGTGACATATTTCGCCGCTTTTGCGGGGGCGGGAAACAGGGCGGGAGCTTTGCGGCGAATTTCGCGGCGGGTATTGCAATTCGGGCAAAGGGGTGGTATAATAAAAGTATAGCGAGATCAAACAGGTGCTGTCGGCATGCACCTGCGGAGGTGAAGAGATGGTACATATCGCCATCGTCGAGGACGAGGATAAGGAAGCCGAGCGCCTGCAGCAAATGATCGGCAAGTTCATGGCGGAGCGCGGGGTCGAGTACCGTGCGACCCGCTTTGCGGACGGCATTTCCTTTTTAGAGCAATACGTGCCGGGGTATGACCTCATTTTTTTGGATATCGTGCTTCCGCATTGCAACGGCATGGAGATCGCTCGTCTGCTGCGCGAGCGCGATCGAGCGGTCACGCTGGTGTTCGTGACCAACATGGTGAATATGGCCGTCAAAGGATATGAGGTCAGCGCGAGCGATTTTATCGTAAAGCCCGTTCGCTATGCCTCGTTTGTCGTGAAGATGGACAGGATCCTGGATATCCTGCGCGCCAAAGAGACGAGCATCTGCATTCCTTCCGACAATGCGATGAAGATATTGCCCGCTTCTGAGATCGCCTACATCGAAGTGCGCGGGCATTACCTGCTCTATCATACGCGGCAGGGCGTCTTCGAGACGCGGGGCTCGCTTAAAAATGCGGAAGAGCAGTTGGCAGGAACGGCTTTCGAGCGGTGCAATGTCTGCTATTTGGTCAACCTGAACTTTGTGACCGACGTCGTCGAGGATACGGTGGTCGTAGCGGGAGATCGCCTGCACATCAGCCGGGCCAAGAAAAAGAGTTTTTTGACCAGGCTTGCAAACAGTTTCGGCCGGGGGAAATGATGTTCGATTTTACACAACAGTTTTTTTACTATAAATTGCTGTTTATGGTAGAGCTGATCGTCGGGGAGTGCTTTTTTGCCGTACATATGGCGCGGCGCGATCATTTTGCCGCACGCATGGTCTGTTCGTGCGCGGCGCTGATGCTTGTCGCCTTCTGCATCCCTGTGCCCGCCTATAACGTTGTCGTGATCTCCGGCGTATTCTTCACGCTCTTTCTGTGCAGCGTCATCGCGATGTTTTTTTGCCTGCGCACGAGCGTATGGAACATCCTGTTTTGCGCCGTAGCCGGGTATGCGATGCGGCACTTTGCATACGTCGTTTTTATCTCCCTCAACGATATCGTGTTTTATGCGCTCGGCATCGTAACGGGCATCTCGACGGGGTTCGATCCGTACGGCGCGCCGCTGCTCGACATCCTCAGCAGCCAGTCGATCATTTCGGTGATTTTGTACCTGTTCAGCTATTTTATCGTCTTTTGGGCGGGAAAGTTTATCTATGCAGACCGCGTCCCTTCCGGAGACCTGATGCTCGCGCATACGAGCTTCATCGCGATCGCGGCAATCATGCTCTTCACAGACGTGGTGCTCACGCTGGTCACGCAGTATAACGCGGCTATCGACGACGTTTCGCTCGTCGTCGAACGCATTTATAACGCGCTGTCCTGCATACTGGCGCTGCAGCTCTTGTTCAGCAACATCTTTCAGCAGGAGGCGCGCAAAAAGCTTTCCTCGGTCGAGCAGCTGCTGCATACGCAGGCCAAGCAGTACGAGTTGGCCAAAAAGAACATTGACATCATCAACATCAAGTGCCACGACCTGAAGCACCAGCTGCGCGCCTGGCGGGAGAATGGCATGGCCGACGAGGCAGAGCTGCAGGAGATCGAGAGCGCCGTCGACATTTATCAGTCGGCGTTTCAGACGGGCAACGAGGTGCTCGACATCATCTTAACGGAAAAGAGTTTGCTTTGCGAAAAGAATCAGATCCTTTTGACGTGTATGGCCGACGGAGCCGCGCTGCGCTTTTTGCGCCCCGCCGAAATGTATTCGCTGTTCGGCAACGCCATCGATAACGCGATAGAGGCGGTGCTGAAGCTCCCTCCCGAAGATCGCAGCATCGACCTCTCCGTGCGCAGGGAGGGCAATATCACCGGGATCCGCGTCGAAAACCCCTACGACGGTGCGCTCGCCGTGCAGGGCGGCCGTATCCGCACTTCAAAGTCAGACCGCGACGCGCATGGCTTTGGGCTGCTGAGTATGCAGGCGATCGTCGAAAAACACGGCGGAACGATGACGATCGGGGCGGAAAACCGCATTTTCAGCCTGAATATTCTGTTTTTCGGCGCTGCCGATCGTGACGCCGAAACGACCGATCGTGCCGCGGACGAGGGTGCGGCCTCCCGATCGTGACGCCCCGAAGACCGAGTATGCCGCGGCTCTTGCGCCGCGCGGACGCTTCCTGTTATAATGCGGGCAAGAGGGGTGCCTGACGCCCCGAAAAACAGGAGGTAAGTGAATCAATGAGCAAAAAGCTGATGAGCAACCGCTCCTTTCGCGCGATCGTCATTCCGATCACGGCGTTTGTAGTGGTCGTCGCTTTGATCGCGACCATCGCCATGAACTTATTTCCCGCTGCTATGGATGAATATCTGGGGAAAGGTGAGATGCACATTCTCGCGGCAGAGGGGACCGAGGACTGGGATACCGAGTATTACGAGGATATCTATGCGGACAACGAGGAGTCGAAGGCGGCCTCGTACGAGCTCGCGCGCACGGTGCAGGAAGAGGGAAGCGTCCTGCTGAAAAACAACGGCGTACTTCCGCTGGCTGCGGGCAGCGAGGTGACGCCCTTCGGATACCGCTATATCGAGCCGATCTATGGACAGGTCTCTTCAAGCGGTTCGGCAAAGTGGACCATCGACCCGACCACGCCCGAAGAGGGGCTGCAGGATACCTATACCATCAATGACGCCGCCGTCGACGCGATGCGTCGGGCGGGTACGCCCGCGGCGCTGACTGAAGCGCCCGGAACGCTGAGCGCGGGGTCGCTCAACGATCTGATGGGCGGCGACAGCAAGATCTATGAGTATGATCCTGCCATCTACAACGGGATCGCCGGGGAACTCGGCGGGACGACGGCCATCGTCGTGATCGCCCGCGCCGGGCAGGAGGGCTCGGATAAAAAGTACGACGGCTATACGGATGGCACGCCGCACTATCTGGCCTTGACGCAGAATGAGCTGAATACCATCCGCTTTGCCAAGCAGAATTGTGACGGCGTCGTCGTCATTGTCGCGAGCTCCGCGGCGATGGAACTCGGGCCCGTCATGGGCGGCGAGTTGGAGGCGGATGCCATCCTGCAGGTCGGGCACGTCGGCGAAAAGGGTTTTGGTGCGCTGGGCGATCTGCTCTCCGGCAAGGTCAATCCCTCCGGCCGGACCGTCGATATCTGGGCATCCGATTTCACAAAGGATCCGACCTATCAGAATTTTGGCGCGTTCACCTATAACAATGCGACCTTCACGCAGAAGCCGTACGGCGAACCTTCTTCTGCCGTCGGCGACGGGTCGTATTACCGCTATTTCATTGAGTACGAAGAGGACATCTATATCGGCTATCGCTACTATGAGACGGCGGACGTCGAAGACGAAGATTTCGTTTACGGTACGCTGGACGGCGAGGGCGCGGTCCGAGAGGCGGGCGCCGTCAATTATCCCTTCGGCTACGGCCTCTCGTACACGAATTTCGAGCAGGAGATCGTATCCTTTGACGACGGCGGCGACGAGATCCGCGTCGAAGTCAAAGTGACCAACACCGGCGACGCTGCCGGCAAGGAGGTCGTGCAGGTCTATTATTCGGCGCCGTATACCGAGTTTGACGAGCGCTATCAGATCGAAAAGTCGGTCGTCAACCTTGCAGCCTTTGCCAAAACGGAGATGCTGCAGCCGGGCAAAGCGCAGACGCTCACCCTTTCCTTCAATAAGGAAGACATGGCTTC
The DNA here is from genome assembly GCA_949287895.1 of uncultured Bacillota bacterium. Classification (GTDB taxonomy): domain Bacteria; phylum Bacillota; class Clostridia; order Christensenellales; family Borkfalkiaceae; genus Borkfalkia. The sequence goes on along the minus strand of CASEIS010000134.1, from coordinate 3,419 downwards.
TTATTGCTATACCCGCGACAACGGGGACGGCACGAAGGGCTGTTATGTGCTCGAAGAGGGTGAATACGTCATTTCTCTCCGTAAAAACAGCCATGACGTCATCGATTCGTACACGACGCAGATCGGTTCGACGATCTGGTACGACCAAAACAACATTCGACGCAGCGAAAGGGACGCGCAGTCGGCGATGGACAACGAGGGGAACATCCTCGATTATCCCGCGGCAGGCGTGCATACCTCTTATCAGGCGGCGACCAACCTTTTCCAGGACAGCAGCGACTATATGAATCGCGACGCGACCATCCTGAGCCGCTCGGATTGGGAGGGTACCTTCCCCACGATGCCGGAAGGCCGCACCAAGGCGGCGAGCGATGAGGCGAAGGCGCTGTTCGGGATCGAGGAGACATTCGATCCGCTGACCGACCCGAAGCTCGGCAGCGTGGAGGGAAGCCTCGTCTATACCGCAGAAGAATACCCCGTCGAAGATTACGGCCTGACGCTGACCGATATGCGCGGGATCGACTATTACGACGAGGCGTGGGACGATTACCTCAATCAGGTCGACTATTCTGACGAAACGACGCTCCAGCAGATCATCGCCATGATGGGCGGCGCCAATTACACGACAACCAAAGTAGACGTCCTCGGTCTGCCCGATGTGTTGCACGCCGACGGCGCGAACGGCATCAAGGCGGTCAAGACGGATGAGGGTATGGAGCTTTCCGCAACGTATGGGTATGCGCCGCTGATGGCGTCGACCTGGAACACCGAGCTTTTGTATGAAGTCGGCAACATGTTCGGCCGCGAGGCGATGGAAAACGGCATTTCCGGCTGGTATTCTCCGGCGATCAATCTGCACCGCTCTCCCTTCGGCGGCCGCGTATTTGAGTATTATTCGGAAGATCCGCTGCTGACCGGCAAGCTCGCCGCGGCCGTCGTGAGCGGCGCGGGCGATGCGGGCATGTTCTGTTATATCAAGCATTTTGCCGTCAACGATCAGGATACCAACCGTGAATTTTTCCTGCATACATGGGCGAGCGAACAAGCCATGCGCGAGCTGTACTTCAAGGCGTTTGAGATCCCCTTCAAAGAAGCGCGCATGACAATCCGCTATATCTCCGACGATCAGGGCACCGTTTCTGAAAAGACGATGCGCGCGGCGACGGCCGTCATGGCTTCGCAGAACGATATCGGCGGCGTGATCGCACACGGCAACTACGCTCTCTTGACGCAGCTGCTGCGCGGGGAATGGGGATTTTTGGGTACGGTACACAGCGATATGTATGTCTGGACGGGCGACAAGGCCATGTACGATCTCGCCTTCCGTGCCGGCTGCGATACCTTCCTGACGTATTCGTTTTTCAGTGGTACTGAAGATTCGTCATCGCCCACCGCGCACAGCATCATGCGCAGAGCGCTGCACAATGTGTCGTATACGCTCGCAAACTCCGCATTGATGCAGGGTTCGGCGCCCGGCTCCATCATTTGGTACGATACGTCGCCGTGGGTGATCTGGCTGACGGTGGCCGATATTGCAGTTGGCGTGTTTGCCGTCGCTATGATCGTCTGGATGGTCGTCCGCGGCATAGACGAAAAGAAGCACCCCGAAAAGTATAAGAGCAAGGAAAAGATCTGATCCTTCGCGGAAAAGGGAAGGAGCAACATAAAAAGCAAGCGGCGGCGCATCTTTGGTGCGCCGCCGTATTTTGCTGTTTTCCGCCATTTGCACAGTACTATGCGTGACATATTTCGACGCTTTTGCGGGGGAGCAGAAAGGGAAAAGGGTGCGGTGAGGAATGCCGCGCGGAGAGGGGCGGCGAAAATGCCCTTTTGCGGAATAAGCGGAAAAAAGTTACGCATACTTTTTTCGAGGCAGCGGCGGTGCGCCGCGGCAAAAGGGAGGAGTGACATGAAGGCTACGGGAATCGTGAGAAGGATCGACGAGCTCGGGCGGGTGGTGATCCCCAAAGAGATCCGCCGCACGCTGCGCATCAAGGACGGCGATCCGCTCGAGATCTTTACCGAGCGCGACGAGCTGATGCTCAAAAAGTATTCGCCCATCGCCACGCTCGAAAAATTTTCGGAGGGGTCGACCAAGTCGCTCAACGATTTGAGCGGCTACCTCGCCCTGCTGTGCGACACGGACGAGATCTTGTACGCGGCGGGGGACGGCCGCAAGGAGTTCGCCAAAAAGTTGATCTCGGACGAGCTCGGCCATATCTTGAAGGAGCGGCGCAGCTACCTCGCCAACCGCGCGGAAGGGGGCGACATCGTCCCCATCACGGCGGATGCGGGCGTCGACGTGACGGCGCAGGTCATCGTGCCCATCGTCGCGGGCGGCGACTGCCTCGGTGCCGTCTCCCTGCTCTCGACGGAGGAGGGGGCGCGCATCGAGCCGGGCGCGGTGCAGCTGTGCCGCCTCACGGCGGACATTCTTGCCAGCCAGTTCGAGTAGGCCGCCGTTCGGGCGTGCACAGGGGCCCTCAAAAAAGGGCGTCCGTTTGTCGGCCCCGCCCCCGCCATCGGCGGGGGCGGGGCCGCACTCTCTTTTTTCGCCCGCGCTTTTTGGTAAGCGGCCGGTGGGTACGGGGCGCGGCTTTCCGCGTCCGAGGCTGCGTCGGCCGGCCGCAAGCGCGGCGTTTCCGAAACAGAAAAAAGACCGGTGCAAAGGCGGCGCTTCCGAAAGCCGCCGCAAGGGCGGCGCGGCCCCCGCAAAATACATATGAAGTCGCAGAGCTTTATCAAGGGGGCGGCGGTGGTCGCGGCGGGCGGGCTGCTCGCAAAAATGATGGGCGCGGTCTACCGCATCCTGCTCATGGACGCGCTGGGCGGGCGGGGCATGGGCATCTACCAGATGGTCTTTCCGCTCTACTGCCTGCTGCTCACCCTCGCGGCGACGGGCGTCCCGTCCGCGCTCGCCCGACTCGTCGCCGAGCGCGCGGGGGAAGGGGAGGGGCGTGCCGTGCTGCGTGCCGCCCTTCCCCTCTTTGCGGTGGTCGGCGGGTTGGGGAGTTTGGCGATGTTCCTGCTCGCGCCCGCCGTTGCGGCGGCGCAGGGAGAGCCGTCGGCGGCGGCCGCCTACCGTCTGCTCGCCCCGTCCGTGCTGCTCGTGTCCGCCGTCGCTTGCCTGCGCGGCTACTTTCAGGGCAACAGCCGCTTTACGCCCGGGGCGCTGTCCGAGGTGGTCGAGCAGGCGGTCAAGATCGCCTTCGGCCTGTTCTTCGCGCGGCTGTATGCGGGCGATCCCGCGCGCGCCGTCTCCTGTGCGGTGCTCGCCGTCACGCTCAGCGAGCTGGCCGCCCTCGCCTTCCTCGCCGCCTGCGCGGGCCGCCGCAGGGCGCTCCCGCTCGCAGCGCGCGCCCATGCCTTTGTTCGCGGCGTCGGATGGGGGAAGAAAGCTCCCTTCGCCCCGCCTTTCG
>CASEIS010000133.1 GCA_949287895.1 uncultured Bacillota bacterium | reverse complement strand
GGCTCTCCGAGTTGAGGCCGTAGCGGGGCTCCGTCTTGTCGATCGCCGTCTGCTTGATAGAATTTTTGGTAAATTCCGCAGCGAGGGCAACGGCGCGGTCGGTGTGCACCCCGCGCGCGAGGCAGCCGACCAGCGCGCTCGCGTACACGTCGCCCGAACCGTGGAAGGCGCCCTCGATCTTTTCGGTGGTATAGCGGTGCGCCTTGCCGTCCTCGCCCGTATAGAACACGGCGGTGCCGCATGCGCTCTTCCCGTCCTTTGTATAGGTCACGTCGCAGCCGGTGATGGAGGGGCGGGGGCACAGCTTTGCGAGCTTTGCGAGGATCGCCTCATAGTCGCCCTCGCGCACGGAGGCATAGTCGGTGTCCGTCAAAAAGCAGGCCTCCGTCAGGTTGGGCACGATGACGTCCGCCTCGCGGCAGAGGCCCTTCATCTCCTCTACGAACTTCGCGTCGAAGTGCGCATAGAGGATGCCGTTGTCGCCCATCACGGGGTCGACGACCATCAGCCCGCCCTCTTTGAGCAGGTCGCGCTTGGCAGTCTTGACCATCTCGATCTGGTCGATGCTGCCGAGGTAGCCGCTGATGATGATGTCGTACTGCAGGCCGAGGCTCTTCCAATGCGCGATCATGGCGGGGATATCCTCGCTCAGATCGCGGAAGGTGTAGCCTTTGAAGCCGCCCGTGTGGGTGGAGAGGATGGCGGTGGGCAAGATATCGCAGGTCACGCCCGAGGCCGAAATGATGGGCAGGGCAACGGTCAGCGAACATTTGCCGACGCAGGAAATATCGTTGATGGCGAGAACGCGCATAATAAACGCTCCTTTTTGATTGATTGTTTCATTATAGAGCGGGGCGGCGCAACTGTCAAGCGTTCGTCGCGCGCTGTGCGTGAATTTTTTCGCTGCCGGCAGAGGCGCGGGGGTGCGCCGCGCGGACTGCTCGCCGCGCGGCGGGGCGGGCTCTTATCTGCGGGCGGCGTAGCAGCGCGATTTTATGGAGAGAATTTTTTGCGCTCACTTTACAACCTCCCGCGTTTATGGTACAATAGCGGTATATGAGCACGCAATCGCCTCGCAACTGCACGCTGATCACGGGCGCGACGGGCGGCATCGGCCGCGCGTTCGCCTTCGCATGCGCGCGGGGAGGGGATCTCTTTTTGACCGGCCGCAGCGAACAGAAACTTGCCGCGCTGCGCGCCGAGCTCGTCGGGCGCTTTCCCGGCTGTACCGTCGCCTGCTTCGCCTGCGACCTGACGGATGCGGCAGACCGCGCGCGGCTGTTTGCGGCCGTCAAAGATGGCGGATGGCGCATCTTTCGTCTTTGCAACGTCGCGGGGGCGGACATCCAAAAGGCGTTTTGCCGCTACACGCAGGAAAAGATCGCCTTCCAGTGCCGCATCAACTTCGAGGCGGCGCTGTGCGTCACCCGCTTCGCCCTCGAAAACCGCGTCGGCACCCTCGAGATCGTCACCGTCGGCAGCATTTCCGGCGTCTACCCCATGCCGTACTTCGCCATCTACAGCGCTGCGAAGGGCGCGCTCGAGAGCTTTTTTACCTCCCTGCGCGAGGAAGTGCGCGGGCAGAGGGTCAACGTGACGACGGTCGAGCCGGGCGGCGTGTACACCCGCCCCGACGTCTGCCGCATGATCGAAGGGCAGGGGCTTTGGGGCAGGCTGTCCGCCAAGACGCCGGCGTACGTCGCCGCAAAGAGCCTGCGCGCGGTGCGCAAAAACAAGCGCGTCTGCCGCCCGGGTTTTTGGAACAAAGTCGTCGCCGTGCTGCCGCGCATCCTGCCGCGCGCGCTGCGCACGCGCTTCATCGCCCGCCGCTGGAGCAAGCTGGAAAAGGACGCCTTTTAGTGCATTCAATCGGATATTTCTATTGTTTGCATAGTACTATGCCACGCATAATGCGCCGCAAACGGCGCCGATGATCATAGAAAGGAGGGGGAGGCCGATGCGCGTCGTCGCCGCATTCGATCAGGGAACGACAAGTTCCCGCACCATTTTGTTTGACGAGAGGGGGAACGTCGTCGCCAAGGCGATGCGTGAATTCCGCCAGATCTATCCGCGCCCGGGCTGGGTCGAGCACGACCCGCGCGACATTCTCGCCTCGCAGCTGGAGAGCTACCGAGAGGCGCTCGCCGCGGGCGGCATCTCGCCCGCAGAGGTCGCCGCCGTCGGTATCGCCAACCAGCGCGAGACGGCGCTCGTGTGGGACCGCTTCACGGGCAAGCCCGTCTACAACGCCATCGTCTGGCAGTGCCGCCGCACCTCCGCCTTCTGCGAGGGGCTCAAAGAAAAGTATGGCGACTTTGTCTACGCGCGCACCGGGCTGAACATGGACGCCTACTTTTCCGCCTCCAAGATCCGCTGGATCTTAGACAATATCCCCTTCGCCCGCCGTCGCGCGGAGAAGGGCGAGCTGCTGTTCGGCACCGTCGATACATATCTCCTCTGGCACCTGACAGGCGGCAAGGTGCATGCGACCGACTACACCAACGCCTCGCGCACCATGCTCTTCAACATCCACACGCTGCAGTGGGACGACGAGTTGTGCGCGCTGTTCGGCATCCCGCGCTGCATGCTGCCGCAGGTGTACCCCTCCGGCTACGACTACGGCACCGCTTCGGCGGAGGTGCTGGGCGCGCCCGTTCCCGTCCGCGCGCTGGTCGGCGACCAGCAGGCCGCGCTGTTCGGGCAGCTGTGCGTCGATAAAGGGGACGTCAAAAACACCTACGGTACCGGCTGTTTTCTCTTGATGAATACGGGGGATGAGGCGGTCACTTCCCGCAACGGCCTCATCACGACGCTGACCGCCTCGCTCGGCAAGCCCAGCTACGCGCTGGAAGGCAGCGTCTTCGTCGCGGGGGCGGTCGTGCAGTGGCTGCGCGACGGGCTGGGCGTCATCGATACCGCCGCCGAGTCGGAGCGGGTCGCCCTCTCCGTGCCGGACACGGGCGGCGTCACCGTCGTGCCCGCCTTCGTCGGGCTGGGCGCGCCGCACTGGGACTCGGAGTGCCGCGGCGTCATCGGAGGCATCACCCGCGGCACGACGGCCGCGCACATCGTCCGCGCCGCGCTCGAGTCTGTCGCGCTGCAGGCGTTCGACGTCGTGCACGCGATGGAGCAGGACCTGCACGTCGTCCTCTCCCGCCTGTGCGTGGATGGCGGCATGAGCGCCAACGACTTCCTCATGCAGTTCCAGGCGGACATCCTCGGCGCCGAAGTGGTGCGCCCCGCCGTGCGCGAGACGACTGCCCTCGGCGCCGCCTACCTCGCCGGCCTCGTCGGCGGCTACTACAAAGATATCGACAGTCTGCGCGAAAATGTCGGGCAGGCGAGCATATTTATCCCCAAAATGGACGACGCCGTGCGCGCAGACAAGCTGCGCGCGTGGGAAGAGGCGCTCGGCCGCGCGATGTATCGGGCTCGGCTGAGCTGACCGCCGCGCCCCGCCTGCGACGGCGGGGCAAGCTGCCCGCCTCGCGCGGGCATACAGTAAGAACGAACACACAGGGAGGTGCGCCATGAGCAGGGCGGACGATATCTTTATTCAAAATTGCAGGGACATTTTAGAAAACGGCACCTGGGACACCGACCGCGCGGTGCGCCCGCGCTGGGCGGACGGCACCCCCGCGCACACCATCAAAAAGTTCGGGCAGGTCTCCCGCTACGACCTGCGCGAGGAGTTCCCCATCCTCACCATCCGCCGCACCTACCTCAAATCGGCCATCGACGAGATCCTCTGGATCTGGCAAAAAAAGAGCAACAACATCCACGACCTCTCCTCGCACATCTGGGACAGCTGGGCAGACGAGAGCGGCTCCATCGGCAAGGCGTACGGCTACCAGCTCGGCTTGAAGTATCAATTTCCGGAAGGGGAGTTCGACCAGGTCGACAAGGTGCTCTACGACCTCAAACACAACCCGGCCAGCCGCCGCATCATCGCGCATATGTACAACGTCGCCGACCTCAAGGACATGCACCTGTACCCCTGCGCCTATTCGATGACTTTCAATGTCACGGGCAACACCCTCAACGCGGTGCTCAACCAGCGCAGCCAGGATATGCTCGCGGCGAGCAACTGGAACGTCGTGCAGTACAGCATCCTGCTCATGATGTTCGCCCGTGCGAGCGGGCTGGAGGCGGGCGAGCTCGTCCACGTCGTCGCCGACGCGCACATCTACGACCGCCATGTGCCCATCATCCAAAAGATCCTGCAAAATCCGCGCTACGAGGCCCCGAAGCTAGAAGTGGAGGACGTCACCGACTTTTACGCCTTCACCAAAGACAGCTTCCGCCTCGTCGGTTACCGCTATACCGACCTGCAAGATAAGATCCCCGTCGCCATTTGATCGGGCGATAGAAGCAGAAATTTCGCAATTTGCAGAGTACTATGCCACACATACTTCGCTGCAAACCCATATACGCAGCAGCCATAAAGGAGAAAATAAGATGCGCGCGATCGTAGCCGTCGATAAACAATGGGGCATCGGCAAGAACAACGACCTGCTCTTCCGCCTGCCCGCCGACATGAAGCACTTCCGCGAGGCGACGACGGGCAAAGTCGTCGTGATGGGCAGCAACACGCTGCTCTCCTTCCCCGGCGGCAGGCCGCTCAAAGACCGCGTCAACGTCGTGCTCTGGCCGGACGGCCCGCAGCGGGAGGACTGCGTCCTCGTCCGCTCGCTCGCCGAGCTGTTCGCCTCTATCGCGCCTTATCCCGCGGACGACGTGTTCGTCGTGGGCGGGGCGATGCTGTACCGCACGCTGCTGCCCTATTGTAGCGAGGTCATCGCGACGAAGGTGGACGCCGATGGCGGCGCTGAGGTCTTTTTTGAAGATCTCGATATGCTTAAAAACTGGTCGTGCGAAAAAGAAGGGGATCCGTTTGAGACCAACGGCTACACCTGCCGCATCTGCGTCTACCGCAACGCGGCGATGCAGACCTTCCACGCCTGACGCCGCCCGCCCCGCGCCTGACGTCGCCCGCCTCGCGCCATGCCGGCGCGACATGGCGCGTTTTTCGTGCGTTTGCGCAGTACTATGTCACGCATAATGGCCAAAAAGGGGAGGCGGCTGCCGCGGCTTCCCCATTTTGCCGCGATTTTGCTTGCATTTTTGCGCGCAAAAGTTTACAATAAAAAGCGAACTATTTTTCAACTATGTGAGGTTAAACTTATGGACACGATCAGCGGAAACGTCACCGCGACTTGCGTCGGGTACAGCGATTTCCCCGCGCACGTCGACGAAGTCGTCTGCATGAAGGGCATGATCCACCGCATCCGCGAGATGACCGGCTTCGCCTTCGTCATCATCCGCACCGCGCGCGAAGTGGTGCAGTGCGTCTACTCGCCCGATTTTTCAGATTACCGCATGGTCGACAAAGTCGTCGAGGGTTGCGCCGTCAAGCTGACGGGCAAGATCGTCAAAGACGCCACGCGCGAAGGGCGCTACGAGATGCAGATCCACGACATCGAGATCCTCTCCACGCCCGCCGAGCCCATGCCCATCGTCATCAACAAAAAGCAGCTGGACAACATCCCGCTCGACCTCGATTTGAACCTGCGCCCCGTCACCCTGCGCAGCCCTAAAGAGCGCGCCGTGTTCAAGATCCAGGAGGGCATCGCCCGCGGCTTCCGCGACTACCTGTTCAGCCAAAACTTTACCGAGATCCACACTCCCAAGATCAACGCGCAGGGCGCGGAGGGCGGCGCAAACATCTTCAAGCTCGACTATTTCGGCAAGCAGGTGTTCCTCGCGCAGAGCCCGCAGTTCTATAAGCAGATGCTCGTCCCCGTGTACGAGCGTGTGTTTGAAGTGGGGCCGGTATTCCGCGCCGAACATCACGACACCTCCCGCCACCTCAACGAGTATATCAGCATGGACTTCGAGATGGGCTTTATCGACAGCTTCTACGACATCATGAACATGGAGACGGGCGCCCTCAAGTACATCATGCAGTTTTTGAAGGACAGCTACGCGCCCGAGATCGCACTGCTCGGCGCCGTGCTGCCCGAGATCAAGGAGATCCCCGTCGTCAAGTTCATGGACGCGAAGGAGATCATCACCAAAAAATTCAAAAAGAAGATCACCGACTACCGCGACTTCGAGCCGGAAGAGGAGCAGATCCTCGGCAAGTGGGCGAAAAAGGAGTTCGACAGCGACTTCCTCTTCGTCACCCATTACCCCTCCGAAAAGCGCCCCTTCTACGCGATGGACGACCCCGCCGACCCCAAGTACACGCTCAGCTTCGACCTCCTGTTCCGCGGCATCGAGATCACGACGGGCGGCCAGCGTATCCACGACTACCACGAACAGGTCGCCAAGATGCGCGCCCGCGGCATGAATCCTGACGACTTTGAAAGCTACCTGATGGCGCACAAGTACGGCATGCCCCCGCACGGCGGCCTCGGCCTCGGCCTCGAGCGCATCACCATGCACCTGCTCGGCTTCAAAAACGTGCGCTACGCGTCCATGTTCCCGCGCGACATCAACCGCGTCACCCCGTAACGCCGAAAAATTTCCTGTAAAGATTTGCGGCTCTCCTTCCCGCGCGGAAGGGGAGCCGTTTTTTATTTTTTGAGGCGCCGCCCGCCTCCCGAACAGACAAATAAAGCGGCCCGACTTGCGTCGGGCCGCCGCAGTGTATGGCGTGTAGTTTATGTTATACGGTGTAGGGGTTAGACTTTCCGAGCAGGTTGAACAGGTCGATCAGCCAGCCGAATACGAACAGTCCGGCGGTGCAGAGGTAGAGGATGCCCGTGCCGATCTTACCCTCGTAAAATTTGTGCGCCCCGAAGATGCCGAGGAACAGGCAGAGGCAGAAGGCGACCCATTTGTTGATCAGGCGGGGCGAGCGCCCGCGGCCGGGCTGCGCGCCGGCGACATTGTTGATCACGATCTGCCCGTTTTGCGCGCCCATGGCTTCGACTTGCCTGCCGCACTTCGGGCAGACGACGGCGCTTTCGGCGATCTTTTCGCCGCAATATTTGCAAAATTTTGTGTTCGTTTCCATCTGCATTTCTCCCTTGTGTTTTTTCTCTATTATAACCGTAATTTTTACGGTTGTCAAGTATAATCCGTATAATTTACGGTAAAATAGCGGCATGGAATTTCGGGAGCGGCTGCGTGAGCTGCGGTTAGAGAAAAAATGGACACAAAAGACACTTGCGGCGCTGATGAACGTGACGGACGACTGCATCCACTTTTGGGAGAAGGGGAGGAGCGAGCCGTCCATCCGCCAGATCATCGAACTGTCCGTATTGTTCGAGGTGTCTTGCGACTATTTGCTGGGCAAGACGGATTATTGAGCGGGCCGTGCGGCGCGCCCGTTTGTGTCCGCCGCTCCTATGTCGCAGGCTCGTTTATGCCCGGCGCGTTTCTTTTTCGCGCGCCTTTTTTTATTCGGTGCTCCTTTGCCGCGCGCTTTTCGATCGATGGCGGGGTAAACACGATTTCGAGTCGTGCGCGCCCGTGCGCCCGCGATTTCGGCTGGTCGCTCGCCGATCGTATCTTATTCAAAAAAATCAAGGCGGAGTTTTCCCTCCGCCACAACAAAAAAACGGCCCGACGCAAGTCGGGCCGCCGTTCTATTTTATTTGTTTTGCTGCGGGATCAATACATGCCGCCGCCCATGCCGCCGCCTGCGGGCGCTGCGGGTTCGGGTGCGGGGATATCCGTCACGACGCTCTCCGTCGTCAGCAGGGTCGCCGCCACAGACGCCGCGTTCTGCAGCGCGCTGCGCGTCACCTTGGTCGGGTCGATGATGCCGCTCTCGACCATATCGGTGTACTCATTCTTCAGCGCATCGAAGCCGTACGTCGCGCTGTTCGCGCTCGTGATCTTGTCGACGATGACCGAGCCGTCCAGGCCTGCGTTCTTCGCGATCTGGCGGATCGGCTCTTCGATCGCCTTGAGGATGATCTGCGCGCCCGTCTTTTCGTCGCCCTCGAGGGTCGCGACGAGCTCTTTGAGCGCGGAGATGGTGGAGAGGAGCGCCACGCCGCCGCCGGGGACAATGCCTTCCTCGACCGCCGCGCGGGTCGCAGCCAGCGCATCCTCGATGCGCAGCTTCTTTTCCTTCATCTCGACTTCCGTCGCCGCGCCGACGTTGATGACCGCGACGCCGCCGGCGAGTTTCGCGAGGCGTTCCTGCAGCTTCTCTCTGTCGTAGTCGGAGGTGGTCTCCGCGATCTGCGCCTTGATGGCGCTGACGCGCGCCTTGATGTTGGCAGGGTCGCCCGCGCCGCTGACGATGGTGGTGTTGTCCTTGTCGACCTTGACCTGCGCGGCGTGGCCGAGCATGTCAGGGGTGACGTCCTTGAACTCGTAACCGAGGTCGGAGGTGATGACGGTGCCGCCGGTCAGGATGGCAATATCTTCGAGCATCGCCTTTCTGCGGTCGCCGAAGCCCGGCGCCTTGACCGCGACGCAGTTGAACACGCCCTTGAGCTTGTTGACGATGAGCGCTGCCAGCGCGTCGCCTTCCACGTCTTCCGCGATGATGAGCAGGCGCGCGCCCTGCTGCGCGAGCGGCTCGATGATGGGCAGGATCTCCTGCAGGTTCGAGATCTTCTTATCGGTGATGAGGATGTAGGGGTTGTCGAGCACCGCCTCCATCTTGTCGGTGTTGGTCACCAGATAAGCGGAAGCGTAGCCGCGGTCGAACTGCATGCCTTCCACCGTCGAGAGCTCGGTGTTCATCGTCTTGCCCTCTTCCACGGTGATCACGCCGTCCTTGCCGACCTTCTCCATCGCGTCGGAGATCAGCTGGCCGACCGTCTCGTCGCCGGCGGAGATAGACGCGACCTGTGCGATCGCCTTCTTGCTGTCCACCGTCTTGGAGATCTTTTTCAGCTCGCTGACGGCCGTATCGACCGCCTTGTCGATGCCCTTGCGCAGGATGATGGGATTGGCGCCCGCGGCGAGGTTCTTCAGCCCCTCGCGGATGATCGCCTGCGCCAGCACGACCGCGGTGGTGGTGCCGTCGCCCGCGACGTCGTTGGTCTTGGTCGAAACTTCCTTGACCAGCTGCGCGCCCATATTTTCAAACGGGTCTTCCAGCTCGATCTCTTTGGCGATGGTCACGCCGTCGTTGGTGATCAGCGGCGCGCCGAACTTTTTGTCGAGCACCACGTTGCGGCCCTTGGGCCCGAGCGTGATCTTGACTGTATCTGCGAGGGTATTGACGCCCTTTTCCAGCGCCTTTCTTGCTTCGTCTCCGTATTTGATCTGTTTAGCCATGATTTTGTTCCTCCTTGTTCCGGATGGTTATTCTACGATGGCGAGGATATCGCTCTGCTTGATGATGGTGAATTCTTTGCCGTCCACCTTGAATTCGCTGCCCGAATACTTCGAGAAGAGAATGGTGTCGCCGACCTTCACGACCATCTTCACGTCCTTCCCGTCGACCGTGCCGCCGGGGCCGACCGCGACCACGCGCGCCGTCTGCGGCTTTTCCTGCGCCGAAGAGGGGAGGATGAATCCGCTCTTGGTCTTTTCCTCTGTCTGAACGCTTTCGACGACTACTTTGTCGAATAAAGGTTTGATGTTCATAGGATGCCTCCAAATGTTTTTTCCGTATCAGGTTAGCACTTTCGCTGCCTGAGTGCTAAATCATTATCTATTATAGCCATTTACAGGCAAATGTCAAACGTTTTGCGCCACGAAAAACAAATTTTTAGCACTTTCTTGCAAGAGTGCTAATTTTTGCGCCTCGCTCCCGCGGCGTCGCTCGCTTTTCTGCCCTCTTTCTTTGCATATACAGAAGAAGGCCTGCCCGTCCGCGCCCGCCATTCTCGCGCGCCGCAGTGGGGCGGCGCGCGGCAGGGGAGAGCGGGAAAGTGCGCGCGCCGCTTGCATTTTGCGGGCGGGTGTGGTACAATGAAAAAAACGCATCGGAGGGAACGGAATGGATAAGTGGGATCGGCGCTTTATGGAGCTGACGGAGACGGTCGCGGGCTGGTCGAGCTGCTATCAGGACAACCGCCACGTCGGCGCGGTCATCGTGCAGGGCAAGCGGGTCATGACGACCGGCTACAACGGCGCGCCCGCGGGCATCGTCAGCTGCGTCGACCGCAAAGAGTGCCTGCGCCGCAAGCTGGGCATCCCCAGCGGCACCCGGCAGGAGATCTGCTACGCCGTTCACGCCGAGCAGAACGCCATCATCCAGGCGGCGCGCCTGGGCATCCGCATCGAGGGGGCCACGCTCTATTGCACCCACCAGCCCTGCGTCATCTGCGCCAAAATGATCATCAACGCGGGCATCGCGCGCGTCGTCTATAAGCACGGCTATCCCGACGATTTTTCCGTGCAGCTCTTCCGCGAGGCGAACGTCCTCGTGCAGAAATACGAAGATCTCGAAAAGGAGTAAAAGACTATGGACCCCGTCGTCACCTTCACCATGCAAAACGGCAAGACCTTCCGCGCCGAGCTCTACCCGGACAAGGCGCCCAACACCGTCAACAACTTTCTTTCCCTCGTCCGCAGCGGGTTTTATGACGGGTTGACCTTTCACCGCGTCATCGAGGGCTTCATGATCCAGGGCGGCGACCCGGCCGGCAACGGCACGGGCGGCCCCGGCTACACCATCCGCGGCGAGTTCCGCGGAAACGGGTTCGCGCAGAACGACATCAAGCACGCGCGCGGCGTCCTCTCCATGGCCCGCTCCATGCTGCCCGACAGCGCAGGCTCGCAGTTCTTCATCATGCACGAAAACGCCTCCCATCTCGACGGCCAGTACGCCGCCTTCGGCAAGGTCATCGAGGGGATGGAGGTCGTCGACGAGATCGCGTCCGTCCCCACCGATATGCGCGACCGCCCGTTGCAGCCGCAGGTCATCGAAAAGGTCACCGCCGAAACGTACGGCGTCGACTATCCCGAACCCGTCCGCGCCCGTCGCTGACGGCCCGTCGGGAATCACCTCCCGCGCGCGAAAAAAGCTGCCGCGCGCGAAAAAAGCTGCCGCGCGCCCCGCGCGGCGGCAACTGCATACCGCCGATCGAGAGCTCCCGCAAGGGGGCTCTTTTTTTCGCTACGAACGGGGCGCGCTTTTCCGCCAAAAATCGGCGGCGGGGGCGACGGATACCGCCGTTTCGCCAAGCCTGTCTCCGAATGATGCGGCATTTTTTTACAAAATACGACAAATTCATTAAAAATACATCAATATTTGTAAAAATATAATTGATATTTGTACAAAAAGCGCTTCACAAATCCGCCCGAATTTCGTATAATAGACATAATCAGATTGCATAAATCGGAATCAAGGAGGACGTATGCCATGCAGCAGAAGAAGATCGTGATTCTGGAAAACAATCACGACACGGCGCAGGCCGTCGCGGAGAGCCTCCGCGGGGAAGGTTTCGAAGTCTGCGGTGAGACGGATGACGGAAATGAGGGAGTGGCGCTCATCGAGCGCACCAAGCCGGACGTAGTTTTGATCGGGCTCGTGCTCAAGGGGTTAGACGGCTTCGGCGTGATGGATGCCCTGCGCGAAAAGAAGATCGCGGCGCGGGCGATCGTGACCGGCACCTTTGCCGACGACGAGATCGTCTCGCGCGTGATGGAAAAGGGGGCGCGCTACTATCTGATGAAGCCCGTCTCGCCGGACATCGTCGCGGCGCGCGCCAAAGAGCTGGTCGCAGACCCCGCGCCCAAGGCGGCGCCTGCCGTCCGCGAGAAGCGCAATCCCGTCTCTTTAGACGAAAAGATCAGCAGCATCTTCATTTCCATCGGCATCCCGCCGCACATCAAGGGGTACGGCTACCTGCGCGAGGGGATCAAGATGGCGGTCGCCGAGCCGGCCATCATCAACAACGTCACCAAGCAGCTGTACCCGAAGATCGCCGAAAAGTTCGGCACGACGGCGAGCAAGGTCGAGCGCGCCATCCGCCACAGCATCGAGGTCGCCTGGAACCGCCAGCGGGTGGACGCGATCAACGCTGTGTTCGGCGTGCGCGTGTATATCGGCACGGACAAGCCCACCAACAGCGAGTTCATCGCGCTCGTCGCCGACAAGCTCATTTTAGAGGGCTTGGTCAATTATTGAAGCGCGGTCCGTCCGCCTCGCCGCGCGGCCCGGCCCTGCGCTCGTGCGGCCGGACGCTCCCTTTTTTTGGGAATATCTCTTGACTTCATTGCCCGTTCCTTATATAATAGAAGAATAGCGGGATCCCGTTTGGCGGGGCCCGCAAAGGAGAGACGGCATGGAGAGCGCCCGGCACGACCGCGTCAAGATCTATATTTCCTGTCACAAAGACTGCGCGGCAGTGCACAACGAAATCTTCACCCCCGTGCGGCAGAAGGACGTCGTCCGCTTCCTGCAGAAGGGGACGGAAGAAGATCGCTTCATGGCGGCGCACGCCAACGAATACTGCGAACTGCTCACCCAATATTGGGCGTGGAAGTACGCCGACGCCGACTATTACGGCTTCTGCCACTACCGCCGCTATCTCGAATTCAACGACAAGGTCAAGACCAACGCCCACCGCTCTGTGCACCGCGACTACCTGAACGCGCGCACGGTCGAAGAGATGGGGCTGAGCGACGAGGCGGCCGTCCGCCGCATGGTCACGGCGCACGACGTGATCGTGCCGCTGCCCGCCAACTACTATATCTGCACCGTCTATTGGCAGTATAAAAATGCGGACAACCTGCACATCGAGGACCTCGATACGGTCATGGATATCATCCGCACCGAGTACCCCGCCTACGACCGCGCCGCGAAGGAGTACCTGTACGGCCACTATCTGTACACCGGCAACATCTTCGTCATGCGGCGCGCCCTGTTCGAAGAATACAGCGCCTGGCTGTTCGGCATCCTGCGCCGCTTTTATCAGCGGCGAGACATGGCCGCCCTGCGCTACTCGGGCGAGGCGATGCGTGCGCCCGGCCACCTCGGCGAGCGGCTGTTCGGCATCTACCTGACCCATCTCGTCCGCCAAAAGACCTGTTCCGTCGGCAAGCGCCGCATCGTCAAATTTGAGGACACCGAGCCTCCCTTCCGCGCGGCGCCCGCCTTCGGCGACGCCGTCGCCCTCTTTATGCCCGTCGTGCAGGAGACTCTCCCGCGCGCGGCCGTCTGCCTGCGTTCGGTCGCAGACGCCGCGTCCTTCGACCGCCGCTACGATGCGGTCCTGTTCTGCAGCGGCGTGGGGGAGGACGACAAGGAAAAGCTGCGCGAAGTCCTGCACGGCCGTGCCAACTTCTCGCTGCGCTTCTTCGACGTCGACCGCCTGCTCGACGAGCGGCTGCTTTCCGACCTGCCCGCCGAAAGCCGCACCGCGTATATGCAGCTCGCGCTGCCCCACCTGTTCGCGCAGTATCGCCGCGCCGTCTGGCTGGACGCAGACGTCGTTGCCCTGCAGGATATCGCCGCCCTCTACGACTGCGCGCTGGACGAGGCCGACTGCTGCGCCGCCGTCGCCGACGTCTGCTTCGCGGGCGGACTCAACGGCTTCAGCCCCCGCCTGCGCGAGGAATACGGCGGCCTCGCGGACGGAACGCTCGCCTTTGCCGAGCCGGGCGTCTTGGTGATGAACTTCGCCGCGATGCGCGCCGCCTATACGGAGGAGACGCTGCTCCGCTTCGTGCGAGACGGCGTGCGCGGCACGTCGCTCCGCCGCGATCTGCTCAATATGCTCTGCGCGGGCAAGATCCGCTTCCTCGAATACGGCTGGAACTTCATCCCCGAAAAGGAAGGGGACGAGCGCGCCTTTGCCTGCACTTTCGCCCCGAAGGACATGTATGCCGCCTACCGGGCGGCGGCGTCCGCGCCCATGCTGCTCCACTTTGCGGGCAGCGAGCGCCCGTGGGCGGAGGCAGACTCCCGCCACGCGCACATCTTCTGGCGCGTCTGCCGCGAGACGCCGTACGCCGAGCCGCTGCTGCTCGCGGCCGGCCTGGCCGACCGTGCAGGTTCCGACGGCGCCTTCCTGCGCCTCTTTTTCCCCCGCGGCACCCGCCGCCGCGCCCTGCTCAACAAGCTGCGCCGTCCCTTCCGCAAGGTTTAAGCGGCGCGCGGGCGCAAGAACTTGCCCATAGCGGGCGGGGGATTTTTCCGCTGCGGGTAGAGGAACTTATCCGCGTTGCATATCGGAATTTGTCCGCCCGGGGGCGCAGAAACTTTTTCATATCGTCGGCGCGTCGGCGCCATCCTCTGCCGAGGATGGCGCCGCTTTTATTTTCCGCGCCGTTGCCGAAAGTACGATCGCAGCCGCGTGCAAAAATCATTTTTCGGCCGCGCGCAATTTTTGCGCGCGGCTGCGCATACTGTGTGCGGAGGTATCGTCAATGTTTATTGCAAATCTTGTCTCGTACATCCTCGTGCTGCTCGGCGCAGTCAACTGGGGCCTGTACGGCATCTTCAATTTCAACCTCGTCTCGGCCGTCTTTCAGGGCGACCGCAGCGTCGGGGCGATCGTCGTGTACGTTCTCATCGCGCTCGCGGCGCTGTGGCTGCTCGTGTATTCCATCTTTGCGGGCGGCGTGCTGCGCCTGGTCGGCCGCGGCGAGCGTGAACGTGATCGTTCGTAACGCGCGGCAGGGGAGCGCCCCGCGGGCTTTGCCCGCGGGGCGCTCTTTTGTGCCCGCCGCGTGAAGAGATATTCTCCCTTTTTCGCCGCTTTTTCACACGGAAAATGGCGCCTTTCTATTGACAAACGGGCGCCCTTCGCATATAATAAAGGTGAAAATAGTTATTAGTAAAAACTATTATCACTATTGTCATAATTTTTCGTGACAAAATCGCGGGCGCGCTGCAACGCGCATGACAGAGGAGGCACCAACATGAGCTTTGTCGAATTTCATGAAGTCAGCAAGATCTACACCATGGGCGAAAACAAGATCTACGCGGCCAACAAGGTCAGTTTCGCCATCGAAAAGGGCGAGTTTTGCGTCATCGTCGGCCCGAGCGGCGCGGGCAAGACGACCGTCCTGA
Organism: uncultured Bacillota bacterium; assembly: GCA_949287895.1. GTDB lineage: Bacteria > Bacillota > Clostridia > Christensenellales > Borkfalkiaceae > Borkfalkia. The sequence continues at coordinate 10,911 of CASEIS010000133.1, read as the reverse complement.
ACATGCTCGGCGGCATGGACGTCGTCACGGAGGGTAAGATCCTCGTGGACGGCGAGGAGGTGAGCGCCTTCAACGAGCGCCGCCTGACCGACTACCGCCGCTACGACGTTGGCTTCGTCTTCCAGTTCTACAACCTCATCCAGAACCTGACCGCCAAGGAGAACGTCGAGATCGCCGCCGAGATCTGCCGCGAGCCGCTGGACGCGGCCGAGACGCTGCGCAACGTCGGCCTCGCCGACCGCATGGACAACTTCCCCGCCCAGCTTTCGGGCGGCGAACAGCAGCGCGTCTCCATCGCGCGCGCCATCGCCAAAAACCCCAAGATCCTGCTGTGCGACGAGCCGACGGGCGCGCTCGACTACGAGACGGGCAAGAGCATCCTGAAGCTGCTGCAGGATATCTGCCGCGAGAGCGGCAAGACGGTCATCGTCATCACCCACAACCAGGCGATCACGCAGATGGCCGACCGCGTCATCCACATCAAGAACGGCAAGGTCTTCTCCGAAGAGGTCCAGGAGCATCCGGCGGACGTCTCCACCATCGAGTGGTGAGCTGCGCGCGCTTCCGGGAGGTGTCGGCATGAAAAAATTCAACAAATATATCGTCAACGAATTCAAGTCCGGTTTCGGCCGCTTCATCGCCATCATGGCGATCGTCGCCCTCGGCGTCGGCTTCCTCATCGGCGTCCTGCAGGCCACGCCGGACATGAAGAGCACGATGAGCAATTACTACATCCGCAACAACGCCTACGACGCGGACGTCAAGGCGACCTTCGGCTTGACGCAGGACAATATCGACGCGATCGAGGCGCTCGGCAGCGTCGCCGAGGTCACCCCGCTCATCTCCACCGATCTGCTCGCATCGGACGGCGATGCAGACGTCGCCGTCCGGCTCATCGGCCTGGACGAGGAAGACCTTTCGGCGGGCGGCTACCTCAATGCGCTCACTCTGCTCGAAGGGGAGTGGCCGGATGAAGCGGGCGAGGTGCTCGCCCTGCACGGCAGCACGCGCTTCGACGACGTCGCGGTGGGGGATACCTTCGAACTGGACGCGGCGAGCGGCACCTACCAGGACGTGTACGCGTCCGGAACGGTCACCGTCGTCGGCGTCGCCTCCTCGCCCGACCATTACTACGGCGACGGGCGGGAGGTGACTTCCGTCGGCTCGGGCGTGCTGGATACCGTGCTCGTCGGGCGCATGCAGGATCTGTACGACCTGCAAAAGAGCGGCACCATCTTTTCCTATCTCAACAACGAGACGATCATGTCCCTCGTCCTCGGCGCGGACCCCATCGAGGTGCTCTACACCGACGCGTGGGTACAGTTCGAGGACACAGAGTCGCACGAGCGCTTCACGAACGACTATAAAGATTTCATCGCCGACGGCACGGCAGACCTCGAGGGCATCGTCGACGCGCAGCTGCAGCCTTTCTTTGACCTCATCGCTTCTGCAGAAGAGAAGGGGCTCGGCTCCGTCCTCTCGAGCATGGGTATCTCCGCCGACAACGTCGACTGGCTCGTCCTCGACCGCGCGAGCACCAACGTCAGCTACGTCAGTTACGACATGAACGTCGAAAAGGTGCAGGATATCGCGGGCGTATTCCCCATCTTCTTCATCGTCGTCGCGGCGCTGGTCGCGCTCACCTCCATGACCCGCATGGTCGAGGAGGACCGCATGCAGATCGGCACCTTCAAGGCGCTCGGCTACGGCCGCGGGCGCATCATGTCCAAATACCTCATCTTCTGCTGCCTCGCCAGCCTCATCGGCTGCGTCGCGGGCGTGCTCATCGGGTTCAGCCTGCTGCCCACCATCTTCTGGCGCGCATACGGCACCATGTACACGCTGCCCGCGCTCGAGTACGGCTTCAGCCCGTGGTTCGCGCTCGCCGTGCTCCTCATCGCCATCGTGGGCACCGCCATCGTTACCTGGGCGACCTGCCGCACATCTCTCAAAGAGCGACCCGCCGCGCTCATGCAGCCCAAGGCGCCCAAGGCGGGCAAGCGGGTGCTCATCGAGCGCATCGGCTTCCTCTGGAAGCCCCTCAAATTCAAGTGGAAGGCGACGCTGCGCAACATCTTCCGCTATAAGAAGAATATGCTCTTGACCATCATCTCGGTCATGGGCTGCACGGCGCTCATCCTCACCGGCTTCGGCCTGAACGATTCCATCATGGCGGTCAGCGACCTGCAGTTCGGCAATATCATCCTCTACGACGCCTCCGTCGACTACACGGGCGACCTCTCCGCGACGGAAAACGAGGCGCTGCTCGACTTCATCGGCGAGGAGGGGGAGGACAGCATCTCCGTCTACAGCGAGAACGTGCAGCTGCGCTTCGGCGAAGACGGCAAGCAGATCGACGGCAGCGAGAACGTCGATTTCTACGTCGTCGACGATGCACAGACATTCGCCTCCTTTATTTCCTTGCATGAACGCAAAAATTCTGCTATAATCGATGTAAACAGCGGCAGCGGCATCGTCCTCGCCGAGAGCATCGCCGTCGTATACGACGTCTCCGTCGGCGACACGGTCACTTACCGCTCGGGCGGCAAGTCGGTCGATCTGCGCGTGGACGCGATCTGCGAGAATTATACGGGCACCTACGCCTATATTTCGGCGGAAAATTACGCCGAACTGATCGGCGGCGGCAGCGTCCCCGCGGCCAACACGCTGCTGGTCAAGACGGACGTATCTGCGGGCGACGAGGAAGCGGTGCGCTCCATCCTCGCCGGCAACACCAAGGAAGACGGCACGGCAGACGCCGTGGCCGTATCGGCGGTCGAATTTACGCAGACCTCGGCGGATACGTTCGCCGGGCTGGAGTCGACGATGGGCATGATCATCGCCGTGCTCGTGGTCAGTGCGGGCGCGCTCGCGGCGATCGTGCTGTACAACCTCACCAACATCAACATCGACGAGCGCCGCCGCGAGATCGCGACGCTGCGCGTGCTCGGCTATCGCCGTGCGGAGGTCGCGGGCTACATCTACCGCGAGAGCGCCATCCTGACCATCTTCGGTTCGCTGCTCGGGCTGGGGCTCGGGTTCCTGCTCCACCGCTTCATCATCGGCCAGGTCGACAGCATCTCCATGATGCTCGGCCGCGCCATCTTCGGCTGGAGCTACCTGTGGGCCTTCCTGATCACCATCGCTTTCGCCGCCATCGTCTATGCGTTCATGCTCATCAAGCTGAACAAGATCGACATGGCCGAGTCGCTCAAATCTAACGAATGAGGAGGGGAGCGCCATGGACAGAGCACAGCTGCGCGACGGCTTTCTGCACCAGCTCTGGCGGCTGAACAAGCTGGACGTCATCGCCGTCCTGCGCGAATTTTTGGAAGGGGAGACGGCCGCGCTGTATTACCTGTGCGACCGCGGCGCGGCGGGCGCCACTCCCTCGCAGATGAGCGAGGCGCTCGAGATCAGCCGCGCCCGCGCTGCGAACATCCTGCGCTCGCTGCGCAAAAAGGGGTATGTCGAGATGGAAGTTTCCCCCGACGACCGCCGCAAGATGGATATCCGCTGCACGGAGGCGGGCCGCCGCCGCTTTGAAGAGAAGTACAGCTACCTGCTCGCCAGCGTCGACCGCTACGTCGACTTGCTGGGTGAGAAAGACATCACAGAATTTACCCGCCTGCTGCAGCGGGCGGCAGACTGCGCCGTGCGCCTCTTCCCGGAGGAGGGAGGGAAGGCCTGACGGCGCGCTCGGAGGGAAGCACATGATCGAAAACGAATCGGGCGAAGATTACCTGGAGGCCATCCTGCGCCTTTCTGCAGAGAAGCAAGACGTGCACGCCGTCGAGGTCGCGCGCGAGCTGGGCGTATCCAAGCCCGCCGTGACCAAGGCGCTGCGCATCCTGACGCAGAAGGGGTACGTCACCATCGCGGCAAACCACATCCGCCTCACGGACAGCGGCCGCGCTTACGCGTCCTCCGTCTATGAAAAGCACCGCCTGATCACCCGCTTTTTCATCAAACTCGGCGTAGACGCAGAGACGGCGGAAACGGACGCCTGCCGCATGGAGCACCTCGTCAGCCCCGCGACGTACGCGGCGATCAAGCGCTTCACCGAGGAGGGCGAGTCGTAACAGGAACAACGAAAATTTCGATACGGGCAGCCGCGCTTACAGCGCGGCTGCCCGTTTTTGCGCGCGAGATCGCGAGATCGGCGGCTTTGCAGAGTACTATGTTTGGCATAAACCGCTCATTTTTGCGGTCGGACGGCGCGCGGAGCGATTTTGCGGAATGGTACAAGCGGCGGAAAACATATAGTAAGGTATTCCGAGGGGGTGCCGCGATGTTTTTCGATTTTTTGCATGCAATCGTGTCCAAGATCCTCTTTTTTACGGGTGCCGTGGGCGGCAAGGGCTCCTTTCCCAAGCCGCTCCCGCCTGAAGAGGAGGCGAAGTATCTCAAGCTCGCCCGCGAGGGAGATGCCGCCGCCAAGGATATGCTCGTGCGGCACAACATGCGCCTCGTCGCGCACATCGTCAAAAAGTACAGCGGCGCCGCGGAGACGGACGACCTCATCTCCGTCGGCAGCATCGGTCTCATCAAGGCGATCAATACCTATCGCGAGGGGCGGGGCACGCAGCTGGCGACGTACACCGCCCGCTGCATCGAAAACGAGATCCTCATGCTCATCCGCAGCAACAAAAAACACCGCGGCACCGCCTATCTGTCCGACCCTGTCGGCGTCGACAAGGAGGGGAACGAGCTCACCCTCATGGACCTGCTCTTTGAGAAGGAGGAGGGGGTGTTCAAGGCGGTCGAGTCGCGCCTCGTGCACGAAAAGTTCATGCGCCTGCTGCAGGAGACGCTGTGCGAGCGCGAGTTCACCGTGCTCTGCCTGCGCTACGGACTGAAAGGGGGCGCGCCTATGCCCCAGCGAGAGGTCGCAGCCTTCCTGCACATCTCCCGTTCGTACGTCTCCCGCATCGAAAAGCGCGCCATCGAGCGGGTGCGCGCCCGCCTCGACCGCGAAGATTACCTGTGACCTCTTCCGCCCCGCGCCGCGCGCGGGGAGACGCCGCGCCGCCAGCATTTGCAGACCGGTGCGCGGCTCCGGCGGGCCGTATTTTGTATCCGTCCGCCCCGCAATGTGCCGCTTTTTGTGGTTTTTGCGGTCGGGCGGTTGCGAAAAGCGAACATTATTTGAAAAAACCATTTACAAAATGACCCATTCGTGGTATAATGAACTTGAGAATCTTATGTGCGCGCCTGCCGGACGGCGGGCGGACAGGCTGCCCGCGGCGCGGGCGGCGGAGGGCATATGCTCTGTTCCAATTGCAAAAAGCACCAGGCGACCCATCTCGTACGCCGCGAGGGCGAAGGCGAGATGCCGCTCTGCGACGAATGTTTTGAAAAATTAGGGGCGGCGGCTGTCAGTTTCGGCGACGAGCCGGACTTTTTCGTCTCCTTCCTGCAGCCGGAAGGGGAAGGCCGGCGGGAAGCGCGCTGCCCCGTCTGCGGCTGCACGCTCGAAGATTACGGCCGTACCGGCCTCTTGGGCTGCGCGGCGTGCTACACCGCTTTCCGCGACGAGCTCGAGCCGGCCATCCGCCGCATCCACGGCAAGACGGTGCACGAGGGCAAACATCCCCTCGCGGGCGAGCGGATGTTCCGCCTGCTCGACGAGCAGAAGGCGCTGCGCGGCGAGCTCGAACAGGCGGTGCGAGAGAAGCGCACCAAGGATACCGAGGTCATCAACCGCCGCCTGCGCCGCCTCAACAAGGCCATCTTCAGCGCGGGATCCGGAGGGGAAGATGATCAATAACATCGAGAGTACCGTCGCCTCCACTCGCATCCGCCTCGCGCGCAATTTGGAGGGCTACCCCTTCCCCAATCGCCTGCGCGACGAGCGGCAGGCGCACGAGATCGTGCGCGCCGTCCAGGTTGCGGCCAGCCGCGTCCGCAGTTTCCGCCTCTACCGCATGGACGTCATTTCGGAAGACGTCGCCCAGGCCATCTGCGACGATCACCTCATCAGCACTCAGCTCGCCGCCAACCGCGCCTACGGCGCGGCGCTCATCGACGAGGAGGGGGAGGGCGAGGAGCCCGTCGGCAAGTTTTCCATCATGATCAACGAAGAGGACCACCTGCGCGAACAGTACATCCTCCCCGGGCTCAACCTGCCGCTCGCCTACAGCCGGCTGTCCGCCGTCGACGACGAGCTGTCCAAGACGCTGCCCTTCGCCTTCGACGCCTCCCTCGGCTATCTGACCGCCTGCCCGACCAACCTCGGCACGGGCATGCGCGCCTCCGCCATGCTGTTCCTGCCCGGCCTCACGCGCATGAACAAGATGGACCGCCTCATCCGCGAGATCTCCCGCCTCGGCCATACCATGCGCGGCGTGTACGGGGAGGGGAGCGCGGCGGAAGGATATATGTATCAGGTCAGCAACGAGGTCACGCTGGGCGTGAGCGAAGACTACATCCTCAGTGAGGTGCAGCGCGCGGCGCTCGAGATCGTCAACCTCGAGTCGCAGGCGCGCCGGGCGCTGCTCGCGGGCGATGCCGTCGGCATCCGCGACGAGTGCTGCCGTGCCTACGGCATCCTCTGCAACTGCGAGCGCATCTCGTATGCAGAATTCCTGCAATACGCTTCCGACGTCAAGCTGGGCGTCGCGCTCGGGTTCCTGAATACGCCGAATTTTTCCGCACTGGACGACTTTATCGCCGCCATGCGCCCCGCGAATATCGGGCTGTATTCGGATGAAGCGCTTACTTCGGCCGAGCGCGACGTCTATCGTGCCCGCCGCTGCCGCGACGAAATGTCTCTCGTGCGGCGCAGCGAGGAGTGACCGCCCGCCCGTGCGGCGGAGCGCGCGCTTTTCGCGCAGATCTATCAGACAAAACGGCGCCGCCGCGCGTGCGGCGCGATGCGGCCGCCCGCGCGGCGGCCGGGGAGCTTTTTTACATGTACGATTTCAATCAGTTTTCTCCCAACCTCCGCAAGGCGGTCAAGCTTTCGCTGGAGGCTGCACAGTATTACGGGAGCAGCTACGTCGGCAGCGAACACATCCTCTTCGGGATGCTCAACGTCCCCAACTGCCGCGGCGCGCAGATCCTGCAGGCGGTGGGCGTCCGCGAGCCGGATTACCGCGCCGTGTTCGTACGCACCCTCAACAAGAGCGTCAAACTCAGCGGCTTCACGCCCCGCACCAAAAATATCTTCGACAAGGCGTGCGAGCTCGCGGTCGACCGCGACGGCGCGGGCGCGAGCGTGGGCAGCGAGCATATGCTCTTCGCCATCCTCGTCGACGACGAATCGGTCGCCGTCCGCCTGCTCCGCATGCTCGGCGTCGATATCGAGGCGCTGCTCGGGGCGCTGGACGAGGAGATGGGCGTCCCGCCCGAAACGGAGGCGGAAGAGGAGGCGGCCAAGCGGGCAGAGATCTTCCGCCGCCACGTCGCAAAACAGTCGCCCATCGAAGAGATGTCCGGTATGAAGAGCGCGGGCGGCGTCGGCATCCGCTTCGGCGTCGACCTGACGCAGAAGGCGCGAGAGGGGAAGATAGACCCCGTCATCGGCCGCAAAAAGGAGATCGACAAGATCATCCAGGTACTCTCCCGCCGCACCAAAAACAACCCCGTGCTCATCGGCGAACCGGGCGTCGGCAAGAGCGCCGTCGTCGAGGGGCTCGCCCAGGCAATCGTCAAGGGCGAGGTGCCCGACCTGCTTTTGGGCAAGACGGTGTTTTCCCTCGACCTGCCCGGCATGCTCGCGGGGGCAAAATACCGCGGCGACTTCGAAGAGCGCCTCAAAGAGGTCATCGAACAGGTGCAGAACAACGGCAGCATCATCCTGTTCATCGACGAGATCCACAGCATCGTCGGGGCGGGCGCCAGCGCGGACAACAGCATGGACGCGGCGAATATCTTGAAGCCCATGCTCGCCCGCGGTGAGTTGCAGACGATCGGCGCGACTACCATCGACGAATACCGCAAATATATCGAAAAGGACGCGGCGCTCGAGCGGCGCTTCACGCCCGTCTACGTCGAACAGCCCAGCGTGGAGGAGACCATCGAGATCCTGCGCGGGCTGCGCGACAAGTATGAAGCGCACCACAAGGTCACCATCTCCGACGACGCGATCGTCGCCGCCGCCAGCCTTTCCGACCGCTACATCACCGACCGTTTCCTCCCCGACAAGGCGATCGACCTGATCGACGAGGCGGCCAGCCGCGCGCGGCTGGACAGCTACAACGGCCCCGCCGGCATCAAGGAGAAGCAGCACGAGATCGACAGGCTGCTCGCCGAAAAGAACAAGGCCGCCCGCCGCGACGACTTCGCGACCGCGCAGCAGACGCTCGACCGCATCCGCAAGGTGGAGACGGAGATGGAAGAGCTGCGCCGCGAGTGGGAGAAGAAGCGGGGCGAGACGCACGCGACCATCGGCTCGGACGACGTCGCCAAGATCGTCGCCAGCTGGACGGGCATTCCCGTCGTCAAGCTGACGGAGGAGGAGAGCACACGCCTGCTGCACCTCGAAGAGGAGCTGCACAAGCGGGTCATCGGGCAAGACGAGGCGGTCAGCGCCGTCGCCAAGGCCATCCGCCGCGCCCGCGCGGGGCTCAAAGATCCCAATCGCCCCATCGGCTCCTTCATCTTTGTCGGCCCGACCGGCGTCGGCAAGACGGAGCTTTCTAAAGCGCTTGCGGCCGCCATGTTCGGCGACGAGCGGCTCATGATCCGCATGGACATGAGCGAGTTCATGGAAAAACATTCGGTCAGCAAGATCATCGGCGCGCCCCCGGGCTACGTCGGCTTTGAAGATACGGGCGGGCAGCTCACCGAAAAGATCCGCCGCAAGCCCTATTCCGTCGTCCTCTTCGACGAGATCGAAAAGGCGCACCCCGACGTATTCAATATCCTCTTGCAGATCCTCGACGACGGCCGCCTGACGGACAGCAAGGGCAGGGTGGTCAGCTTCAAAAATACCATCATCATCATGACCAGCAACGTCGGCGCAAGCAAAGTCAACGAGATGCGCCGCCTCGGTTTTGCGGGGGAGGGGGAGCCTTCCAAAGAGGAGGACGCCGAGTATGACCGAATGAAGGAGAAGATCGGCGAGGAGCTGAAGGCGCAGTTCAAGCCGGAGTTCCTCAACCGCGTCGACGAGATCATCATCTTCCACAAGCTCTCCCGTGCAGACGCCTCGCGCGTATGCGACCTGTTCCTCACCGTCCTGGCCGACCGCCTCAAGAAGAGGGAGATCGACCTCGACATCACCAACGCCGCGCGCGAGCAGCTGCTCGACGAGGGTTACGACGCCGTGTACGGCGCCCGCCCGCTCAAGCGGGTCATCCAGCGCCGCATCGAAGACGCGCTCAGCGAGGAGATCCTGGCGAACAAGGTCTCGCCCGGCCAGCGGGTGCGCGTGGATGCCAAAGACGGCAAATTTATGTTTGAGCCGCTCCGCTGATCCGCCCGGGCGTCGGCGAGGCATCGGCTTTTGAGCGTTGCGCGGCCAACTTTTTGGCTGCGGATAAATATAAGATCAGGAGGTTTCACATGCGAATCGAGATCAGCGAGAAGAACTGCAAGGCCAGCGAAAAGCTGGTCGGCGTCGTGGAGAAAAAGGTTTCCCGCCTGGAGAAATATTTCGACGACGACTCGGTATGCTCCGTCTACCTCAAGCAGGAGGGGCGCTTTTCCAAGACGGAGGTCACCATCTACTACAAGGGGAACATGATCCGCGCCGAGGTTTCCGGCGACAACTTCTACGACAACATCGATGCGGTCCTGCCCAAGATCGAAAAGCAGATCTACAAGCACAAGTCTAAGCTCGAGTCTAGGCTGAAGAAGGACGCCTTCGTCGAGAAGCAGCTGTTCTTCCGCGAGGATGAGCTGCCCGAGGCGCACCTCGTCAAGACCAAGACCTTCCAACTCACCCCGATGACGACGGAAGAAGCTGCCGAGCAGCTCGACCTGCTCGGCCATACCTTCTACATTTTCCAGGACGCCGAGACGGGCGAAGTGCGCGTCGTCTACCTGCGCCAGAGCGGCGATATCGGCCTGCTCATCCCCAAAAAGGCATGACGGCGCGAAAAAACTGTCAACGGACGGCGGCGGGCCGAGGGATCCCTCGGCCCGCTGCTCTTTTTATTTTTTGCGCGTCGTGGCGCCGGTTTTTATTTGAACAGGCTGTTTTTTACCGTTTGCAAAGTACTATGCCAGGCATATTTCGCGCAAAGTCGCGCGGAGAATAAAAAGAGTTGCGCCCCGCGCTTTTGCGCGGGGCGCATACGGCAAAGCCTCATTCGGCACTTTGTTCGCTCAATATTTGTTCTGGTCGTCTTTGCGGATCTGCACGCGGCGGATCTTGCCGCTGATGGTCTTGGGCAGCTCGCTCACGAACTCGACGACGCGCGGATACTTATAGGGCGCGGTCGTCTTTTTGACGTGGTTCTGCAGCTCCTTGACGAGCGCGTCGCTCGGCTCGTAGCCGGGGGCGAGGATGATGGTCGCCTTGACCAGCTGGCCGCGCACGCCCTCCGTGTCGGGCACGCCCGTGATCGCGCACTCGAGCACGGCGGGGTGCTCCATCAGCGCGCTCTCCACCTCGAAGGGCCCGATGCGGTAGCCTGAGCTCTTGATGATGTCGTCCTTGCGCCCGACGAACCAGTAGTAGCCGTCCGAGTCGCAGTAGGCGAGGTCGCCGAGGTGGTAATAGCCGTCGTACATGACCGTCTCTGTCAGCGCGGGGTCATGGTAGTAGCCGACGAACAGCCCGTTCTGCTTGTCGCGCAGGCGGATGCAGATCTCGCCCGTCTCGCCCTGTTCTACGGGCTTGCCCTCGTTGTTGAGCAGCTGCACGTAATACAGCGGCGAGGGCCTGCCCATCGAGCCCGGCCTGATCTCCATAAATTCGGAAAAGGTGCCGCACACGACGGTCGTCTCCGTCTGGCCGAA
>CASEIS010000132.1 GCA_949287895.1 uncultured Bacillota bacterium | reverse complement strand
AGGACGGGAGGGGCACCGGGACGTACGGGAATCCGCCCGCCCCCTCGCTGTGCGCGGCGGGCGAAGTCTGCGGGGAGCAGCACGTCCTCGCCGCCGAAGGCGCAGAAGTCGTAGTCGTCGCGCCCCAGCAAGAGCGCGTTCAGCCCCGCGCCGCCGGGCGCGGCGGTAAAGACCTCGACATTGTTGTGACGGATGGCGAAGCTCTGCACGGCGCGGCGGCGGGCGGCGTCTGTGCCGTCGTCGACGATGACCGTGCGCAGCAGCGGATAGCTCTGCCTGCGCGATACCGCGAGGGCGGCCGCGTCGAACCCGCCCGCCGTATCCCACACGAGCAGCACGCGCGCGCCTTCGGCCGGGGCCTGCGACGGGAGGGGCGCGCCCGGGCGCAGCATGGCGGCGGCAAAGGCAAAGCGGCGGGCGACGACAAGCCACGCCCCCGACAGCGATATGGCGCCCGCGCACAGCGCGATGCAGGCGAGCACCCCCGCCGCGCCGCCGAGGGCGGCCGCGCCGGGGAGCAGGAAGCCCGCCCCTATCAAGAACAGCGCCGCAAAGGGCGCCCATGCGGCGATCGCCGCGACCCAAAAGATGACTCGTTTACGCATTATTTTCCTCAAACCGCCGCGGCGGCCTCCTTGCCGGGCAAAGCCCGTTTTTCGCGGGTCAGCCCGCCGATACCCTCTGCGGGCGAGGCCCGCCGCTCCTTCTTTTTACGGGGAGCGCGCCCTCCTTCTTTTATTTTGACGCGCCGCCGCGCGATGCGCGGCCGCTGCCCCACTGCCGCGCCCGCTGCGCGGCCTCGCTTTCTGTATTCACCATTATAACATCTCCGCCCGCCCCTTTGTCCACCGCCGCACGCGTATATTTGCAGAAAATTTTTTCACAGACTTTCCATTTTTTGCCGCATGTGCTATACTTTTAAGTATGGAACGAGAGAGAGACAACGGCCCCGCGGCCTGGGAGACGCGCGCCTTTTCTGCGCTGCCCGCCGAAGCGCGCGCCATCCGCGAGGAGGTGTTCGTGCGCGAGCAGGGCTTTGTGAACGAATTTGACGACATTGACGGCCGCGCCGTGCACATCGTGCTGTACCGCGGCGGCGAGGCGGCCGGTACCTGCCGCGTCTTTGCCGAAGGGGGCCAAGCGCACATCGGGCGGGTGGCGGTGCGCCGCGCCCTGCGCGGGCAGGGCGCGGGCGGGCGGCTGCTGGCGGCCGCGGAAGAAGCGGTGCGGGCGATGGGCTTGGATACCGCCGCGCTCGCCTCGCAGATGCGGGCGCGCGGCTTTTACGAAAAGTACGGCTACACCGCCTGCGGCGAACCCTTCGACGAGGAGGGCTGCCCGCACATCCTCCTGATCAAGAGGGTGCGCGAGCGGTGAGCGCGCTCGCACGCGCGCGTGCGCATCTGTGCATCCCCCCTCCCCTGCGGCGGGCACGGCGGGGAGAAGAAATGTGAAAGTGCGGGGAAATTTTGCGCCGCCCGCCTTCACGCGGCGCGCGGCGGCTTTACTTTTGCGCGCGATTGTGCTATAGTACTGCAAATCGGCAGAGGAAACGGGTATGAACGAACGAAAAAAGGAGCAAACGGAAGAGGCGCTGTGCCGCATCGCCGCGGGCGACGCGGCGGGCGTCGACCTGCTGTACGAAAGCCTCGGCCCTGCCATGCTCGCGGCGGCGGCGGCAGTGCTGCGCGACCGCTTTTCCGCGGAAGACGCCGTACAGGAAGCCTTTTTGCGCGTCGTGCGGAGCATCCGCACCTACCGCCCGGGCACCAACGGGCGGGCATGGGTGCTGCGCATCGTGCGCAACGCCGCCATCAGCCGGCTGCCCGACAAGCGCGTCACCTATACCGACGACTTCTCCGCCCTCGCCCCCGCCGAAGACGGCGAGGAGCGCGCCGCCGACCGCCTGCTGGCCGAGAGCCTGCTCGCTTCCCTCTCGCCCGAACGGCGGCACCTGGTATATTGCCGGTACTTCCTCGACATGACGGTGCGCGCCATCGCGGCGGAAGTGGGAAAGTCGAAATCCTTCGTGCAGAAAGAACTCTCCCGCGCGGAAGATCAGATGCGAAAAATTTTGCAGGAGCGCGGACAAACGGACCCGCGCGGCGGTTATTAAAGCGAGAGAGGTCGAAGGATGAAAGAACGAAAGGACAAGGAACTCGAACGGGTATTCCGCGCCTGCGCGGACGGCGGAGCCAAACCCTCGCCGCGCGTGACGCTGCCCGCCAAAGAAGAGCTGCGCGCGAAGGAAACTGTACCCGCTCCCGCCGCGGCGGGCGCGCAGGGCGGCGCGGCGACGGGCGCACAAAAAAGGGCGGAACGGCGCACCATCGCCATCCTGACGGCGGCCGCCTGCCTGATCGCGCTGGCCGTGGGGCTGTTTTTGTGGCGGCTGCAGGAGAGCCCGCTGCCCGGCGCGCTGCTGCTCGCCGACGGAACGACGTACATCTCCGAGAGCGCGCTGCAGCAGAGCGCACACGAGGACGGCGGCGCCGCATGCCCCGCCTGCCTGCCCTGGGTGGAGGACGAAGACGTCGTCTGCTGCCGTACCTATACCCTGCAGAAGGGCGCGGCCGACGGCGAGCCCGTGCTCTACCGCGTGGAGTACCGCACGGACGAAATGAGCGCGACGGTGTATGTGGAAAAGTCGAACGTATGCCTGCTCTCTCTGGGCGACTTCAAGCGGCTGCCCGACCGATACAGCGCCGGCGGGACGGAATTCCGCCTGCGCACGGAGCAGGAGTGTGCCTACGTCTACTTTGAGGCGGACGAGTACAAGTACAACCTGCAGCTGGAGACGGGCGAAGAGGAGGCGCTGCACGCCGCCCTGGCCGCCATCGGCGCGAGCTTATAACGGCAAAAAAAACGACACGCACGGGCCTTTACTGCTGAAAGGGCGCGCGCGTGACGACATAAGAAGGCCCCGCGGCAATGCCGCGGGGCCGCTGTATTTTTTGAGAAGGCGCCCCTTGCCCTTGCGGCGGGCGCCGCGCGTTCAGTAGAGCAGCTGGGCGTTGTCCGGCAAGGTGAGGACGGGGTCATTGTCGCCGCGCACGGTGAAGCGCTCCTCGTGATAGGTCTTGTGCGGGACGAGGTAGATGCGCTTCCCCTTCCATTCGCCGTGCACGAGAGGGGTGAAGCGGCGGGTGGTGAGGATATAGGCGAGGATGCCCGCGTTCAGCTCGACGATGGCGCTCTCGTACCCCTCGGCGAAGCAGCGCTTGACGGCGATCTGGATGCGGAAAGCGATGTACGAATCGGAGAGGACCACACCCGAACCGTTGCAGTGCGGGCACTTTTTGGTGAGCATGGACACGTTGTCGCTCTTGAACTTTTTGCGGGTGAATTGGATGAGCCCCAGCTCGGACATGGAACCGACGTTGCACTTGGCGCGGTCCTCGTGCAGGCAGCGGTCCAGCTCGGCGGCGACGGCGGCGCGGTGGACGGGGTCGACCATGTCGATGAAGTCGACGACGATGATGCCGCCGATGTTGCGCATGCGCACCTGGCGGGCGATCTCGCGCGCGGCGAGGATATTCGTCTCGAACACCGTATCTTCCAGCTCCGTCACGCCGATGTAGCGGCCGGTGTTGACGTCGATGGCGGTGAGCGCCTCGGTGCGGTCAAAGATGAGATAGGCGCCGTTTTCGAGGTCGACGCGGTGGCTGATCAGGCGGTAGACCTGCTCTTCGAGCTGGTAGAAGTCGAACATTTCCCGCCCGCCCACATAGCGGACGAGGTTGCCCTTGCGCCCGGCGCGGCGGAACACCTCCTCGACGCGGCGGTAGGTCTCCTCGTCGCCGATATAGATGTTGTCTACGTCGGAGAGGTCGAAGTCGCGCAGCAGGCGGGCGTGCACGTCGGCGTCGCGGTAGACGATGTCCCCCACCGACGCGGCGTTGTACGCCTCACACGCGGCCTGGTACAGCCCGCGCAGGTAGGCCGCCTCCTCCTGCAGCATCGCAAGGTCCGCGTGCCGCGCCTTGGTGCGCATCACGAAGCCGCCGTCGCCGCAGAGCAGCTGCTGCCCCAGCGCGGTGAGGCGGGCGCGGTCCTCCTCCTTTTCGATCTTGCGCGAGACGGCACAGAAATCGGCAGAGGGGAGATAGATGAGGTTTTTGCCGACAAAGGAGAGGCACATGCTCAGCCGCGCGCCCTTGGTGCCGATGGGCGACTTGGACACCTGTACCATGACCTCCTCCCCCACGCGCACGTTCAGCCGCGGGGGCGGCTCGCAACCGGCCGCGACCGACTCGACGGGGATATCCCCCGCGTAGAGGTAGCCGTTTTTTTCCTGCCCGAAGGATACGAACGCCGCCTGCATGCCCTCCAACACGTTGACGACGCGCCCCTTGTAGATGTTTCCGGAGATCTCGGTGTCGCTGCCCTTGTCCAAGTGGAACTCGACCAGCTTGCCGTTTTCGGTGACGGCCGCGAAACAGTCCTCCCCGAAAAAGTCAAAAAACATATCTTTATGCATTTTATATAAAAACCCGAATGCCTTCCCCGCAGGGAAAACGATAAAATTTAGATCGAAGTTCACGCAATATATACATTGCTTTTTTTATTTTACCATAATACTACCATTTTGGCAAGGGGCAAATGCAATTTTTTTACGAAAAGTTTCTTAAAATTTGCAAAAAAATGAAAAAAACGTATCTCCGAGGCTAAATATAGTCGGAAAGGGGGCGGTAGATATCCGCTTTTTCGGCGATGGCGCACAGCTGTGCCTGCGAGAGGGCGCACACGAGGCGCCCCTGCCCGTCGAAGAGCAGCAACTCGAGCCAGCGGCCGCGCTCCAAATAGGCGAGCGCCTTTTTGACGGTGCAGCCCGCCGAGAGGGCGACGCGGCGCACCTCCATGCCGCGCGCGAGGCGGGGCGCGAGGTCGTAGCGGATGCGCTCGTAGCGGCAGTCTTTTCCGCCGAAGGTGCCGCCGAGGATGAAGGCGGCATAAAAGAGCAGCGAAACATTGTATTCTCCCCAGGCGCAGCCGACGGCAAAGAGGGCGGCGATGGCGGCGGCGAGCAGCACACCCGCGAGGCGGATCCCCTTTTGGGCAAACGGCTCGCCGCGCAGCCGCGCGAGGGCGCAGTAGAGCACGCGGCCGCCGTCCAGCGGGAGGGCGGGCAGCAGGTTGACCGCGAACAGGGAGAGGGAGGTGAAGGCGGCGACGTCGGTATAGGGATACGTTTCGGGCACGAGCCACCACAGCGCGGCGAACAGGATGGCCGACGCCGCGTTGACGGCGGGGCCGGCGAGGGCGAGGCGCACCTCGTCTGCGAGGGAAATACCGCCGATATCGCCGGTGACCAGCGCGCCGCTGGGGAGCAGGCAGAGGCGGCGCAGGCGGCAGCCGATGCGCGCGGCGTACCAGGCGTGACCGCACTCGTGCATGACGGCGCAGACGGTGGAGGCGAGGAAGGGAAACAGCTGCCCGCGCAGGCAGCAGAAGGCGGCATACAAGACAAAGAGCGGATGCACGGAAACCGTGAACCGCTCTCGGCCGGGAACCTCTGTATCCCGCCCCCTTTTGTGCCGGAGGCGGGCGCGGAAGGAGCGCGCCCGCCCCGCAGCCGGGGGCGATGCGGGCGGATGGGGCGCGTCAGACATTCCAGACGATGTCGTTGTCCTCGTCGAGGGAATAGGCGCGGATGAGCGCGTCGCCGTCGTAGAGGGAGACGGTGACGGCGGAAGATCCGTCCGTAAAGCCGACGGGGATGGTCGCATACACGGTGTCCCCCGCCGCCGCGTAGGCGTAGGTCAGCCCCGCGATGACGGTGGAAAAGGAGGTGGTGTGGCGGATCTCCATCGCGTAGGTGCCGCCGCTCTCGGCGACGCTCTCCACCACCCCGCCGCAGGGCGGGTAGACGCTGCACTCGCCCGTAAAGGAGAGCACGCCCGTCTCGGAGACGGAGCAGGCGATGTCTGCATCGGCGACGACGCTGCCCGCCGAAAGCTCGGCATAGCTGCGCTCGTCGGGCGCGGCCGCGGGCGTATCCTCTGTGATGAGGGAGCGGAAGAAGGTGTTGATGGCGCTGTCCTGCCAGAACAGGTTGGTCAGGAGGATGGTCGCGCACAGCGCGCAGACGGCGATGAACTCGCCGAGCAGCAGCTTATTTTCGAGGAAGCGCCTTCGCGGCGGCTCGGGCGGCTGCTCTTCGGGCGGGGGCGAACCGTAGTCGACGACGTTTTCCTGCGCCGCTCCCTCCTCCGCCTGTGCGTCCATCTTTTCGTTGACCGATTCGAGCACGCGCTCTTTGAGGTCCTCTTCCTCCCGCCGCTTTTTGCTGCGCTTTTTGGTGACGTTCAGCGTGTTGACGGGTATCTCGAGCATCTCTGCATAGTCGATGGTGTCGCTCATGGGTGTGCCTCCCTTTCCGTTTGAACTGTATTCTATCCTATGCGCGGACAGGCCCTTTCAGAACACATCTTGAAAAAAAGCTGCCAAAATGTTTGCACCTTTGCCCGTTTTGTTGTAATATAATGATAGGCGCCTTTCCCCCGCCGCGGGCGGAGCGGGCGCCCCAAATCTGCGAGGACGGTGTTCCTATGTTTATTTCTGAACTCTTCCGCCAAAAGCGGGCGGTGTACTCCTTTGAGATCTTCCCCCCCAAGCCGACGGCGGACGTCGCGGCGGTGCGCGGCACCATTGAAGAGCTCTCCGCGCTCAAGCCCGACTACATTTCGGTGACGTGCAGCGCGGGCGGTTCGGGCAACGCGCGCACGCCGGAGATTGCACAGATCGTCAAGAGCTGCGGCGTCGAGCCGCTGGCGCACCTGACCTGCATCCACTCGAGCCGCGCCGCCATCGACGGCACGCTGGACACGCTGCAGAAAATGGGCATCGAAAACGTGCTCGCCCTGCGCGGCGACCGCATCGCGGGGGCGCAGGAATGTACAGACTTCCCCCACGCCTCCGACCTGGCGGCGCACATCCGCGCGCGCGGCGGGTTCGACATCGCGGGGGCGTGCTACCCCGAGGGGCACCCCGAGAGCGCTTCCCTCGCCGAGGACGTGCGCAACCTGAAAAAGAAGGTGGACGCGGGCGTGACGCACCTGAACACGCAGCTGTTCTACGACAACGACGACTTTTACCGCTTCCGCGACCTGCTGGCGGCGGCGGGCATCGACGTGCCCGTACAGGCGGGCATCATGCCGCTGGTGAAAAAGAGCCACGTCGACCGCACCATCACCCTCTCCGGCGCGAAGATCCCCTCCAAGATCTCGCGCGCCATCGCGCGCTTCTACGAAAAGCCGGAGGCGCTGATGGAGGCGGGCATCGCCTACGCCGTCGACCAGATCGTCGACCTGCTCGCCGCGGGCGTGCAGGGCATCCACCTGTACGTGATGAACAACCCGTACGTCGCGCGGCGCATCACAGAGAGCATCGCGGGGGTGCTGGCGGAGATCAACCATGCAGGTTGACCGCGCCGAATTTCTGCGCTACCTCGGCTGGCGCGGGCAGGAGACGGACGACCTCCTTTTAGGAAAGCTGGACGAGGCGGCAAAGCGCTGCCTCGACGTCGCCGTCCCCCGTTCGACGGTGCGGCGCTTCCCCCTCAATGCGCGGTGGGAGCTGGGCGCGAGCGGGTTCTGCCTCGAGGGGGAGGACATCCGCGCGCACCTCGCCGGCTGCCGCGAGGTGTACCTGTTCGCCGCGACGCTGGGCGCCGCCGCCGAACGCGAGCTGGCAAAGCTGAACGCGCGCAGCGCCTATGAAGCGCTGCTGTTCGACACCGCCTGCTCGTGCGCGATCGAGAGCTACTGCGACGACGTGTGCGACGACTTGCAAAAGAGCTGCGACAAGCGGCTGCTGCCCCGCTTTTCGTGCGGGTACGGAGACTTTCCGCTCGAAGCCCAGCCGGATATCTGCCGCCTGCTGCGCACGGACACCGCCATCGGGCTGTGCTGCGACGAGAGCTGCCTGCTGACGCCGCGCAAGTCGGTGACGGCGGTCATCGGCATCGCCGACGAGCCGCCCGCAAACACAGAAAAAAAGGGATGCGGAAACTGCGCCGCCTGCAGGCATACCGGCTGCGCCTTCCGCAAAAGGAGCTGAGCCATGCGCTTTACAGACTTTATCCGCGAACGCATCGCCGTGTTTGACGGCGCCTTCGGCACCATGCTGCAGCAGCGGGCGGGCGGCCCGGTGGGCACGGTGCCCGAGCGGTGGAACGTTGAACGCCCCGACGTCATCGAGGGCATCCACCGCGACTACGCGCAGGCGGGCGCCGACGTGATCACGGCGAACACCTTCGGCGCGAACGAATTCAAGACGGGCTCGCGCGCGGAGGCGGAGGCGCTCATCCGCGCGGGCGTGGCGCTCGCAAAAAAGGCGGCGCCGGGCAAATATGTGGCGCTGGATATCGGCCCGACGGGGCGTCTGCTCGCGCCGATGGGCAGCCTGACCTTCGACGAGGCATACGAGGCCTTTGCGCGGCAGGCGGAGGCGGGCGAAGCGGCGGGCGCCGACCTCATCCTCATCGAGACGATGGCCGATTTGCAGGAGCTGCGCGCGGCGGTGCTGGCGGCGCGCGAGCACACGTCGCTGCCCGTGCTGTGCTCGATGACCTTTGAAGAAAACGGCCGCACCTTTGCCGGGTGCGACCCCGTCTGCTACGCGCTGACCGCCTCTCCCCTCGCCGACGCCGTCGGCGTGAACTGCTCGCTGGGGCCGGACAAGCTGCTGCCCGTCGTGCGCGCGCTGCTGCGCTACAGCGACAAGCCCGTGCTCGTGCAGGCGAACGCGGGGCTGCCCGACGAACAGATGCACTACGGTGTGGGGCCGGAAGAGTTTGCCGCCGCCGACCGCACCTTCGTGCGCGAGGGGGTGCGCATCATCGGCGGGTGCTGCGGCACGACGCCCGCACACATCCGCAAGCTGCGCGCCCTCGCAGACGCAGCGAAGGTGCGCGCGCGCAAGCACCATCCCGTATCCGCCGTGTGTTCGGGCACCAAGGCGGTGTTTTTGGACGGGGTGCGCGTCATCGGCGAGCGCATCAACCCGACGGGCAAAAAGGCGATGAAGCAGGCGCTGCGCGAGGGGGACTACGCCTTCGTGCAGGGGCAGGCGATCGAGCAGGCGGAGGCGGGCGCGGACATCCTCGACGTCAACGCAGGCCTGCCCGACATCGACGAACAGCAGGCGCTCGTGCGGCTGGTCTCCGAAGTGCAGGCGGTGTGCGACCTGCCGCTGCAGATCGACTGCGGCAAGCCGGACGCCATCGAGGCGGCGCTGCGCCGCTGCTGCGGCAAGGCGATCGTCAATTCTGTGAACGGAGAGGAGCAGACGCTGCGCGCCATCCTGCCAATCGTCAAAAAGTACGGCGCGGCCGTCGTCGGCCTGACGACGGACGAGCGCGGCATCCCCCGCACGGCGGCCGAGCGGGTGCGCATCGCCGAAAAGATCATATCCGCCTGCGCCGCATACGGCATCCCGCAGGAGGACATCCTCATCGACTGCCTGACGCTGACGGTCAGCGCCGAACAGGGGCAGGCGCGGGAGACGCTGAACGCGATGCGCGCGCTCAAGCGCAGGTACCGCGTCAAGACGGTGCTGGGGGTGAGCAACATCTCCTTCGGCCTGCCCGAGCGGCGCATCGTGAACACCGCCTTTCTGACGGCGGCGCTGGCGGCAGGACTGGACGCGCCCATCCTCAACCCCAACATCCCCGATAACATGCAGGCGGTGCGGGCGTGGAAGGCGCTGAGCGGCGAGGACAAGAACTGCGCCGACTACACCGCGCGCTACGGCAACATCCCCGCCGCCCCGCAGCAGGCCGCGCCCGAACGGG
>CASEIS010000131.1 GCA_949287895.1 uncultured Bacillota bacterium | reverse complement strand
CTCCCCTGCAAAAAGCGGGCGCAGATGCCGTCCAGCAGGGCGAGCACCTCCTCCTTGCCCCGCCGCGTCTGCGCGGACACGGCGATGACGTTCCCCTCCCCCGTCTTGAGGGCGGCGGCGACGCGGCGCACCCCCTCCTTGACGCGCGTCTTGGCGAGCTTGTCCGCCTTGGTGGCGATGACGGTGAAGGGCAGGCGGGTCGCGTAGAGGAACTCGACCATCGTCTTGTCGTCGGCGGTCGGGTCGTGACGAATATCCGCGAGCGAAAAGACGTGCGCGATGGCGCTGCAGGCGAAGAAGTCGTCGAGCAGGCGCGCCCACTTCTCCTTTTCTGCGCGCGAGACGCGCGCATACCCGTAGCCGGGCAGGTCGGCGAGCACAAAGGGGCCGAAGTCGAAGTAGTTGATCAGCCGCGTGCGCCCCGGCTCTGCCGAGGTGCGCGCGAGGCCGCTCTTGCCCGCGAGCATGTTGATGAACGAGCTCTTGCCCACGTTCGACTTGCCGCACACGGCGATGAGCGGCTTTTCCGTCTCGATGAAGCCGCGGCGGTCGGCCGCGGAGGTGATAAAGGTAGCTTCGCGGATGATCATGGCGTTACAGCCCCACGATGGCGTTTTCAAACACGGTGCCGACGTCTGCTGCGGGGATAAAGTGCAGCTCGCCGCGCACGTTCGCGGGGATCTCCTCCTCGTCCTTTTCGTTGTCTTTGGGGATGATGATATTTTTGATGCCGATGCGGTGTGCGGCGAGCGCCTTCTCCTTCAAACCGCCGATGGGCAGCACCTTGCCGCGCAGGGTGATCTCGCCCGTCATGGCGACGTCTTTGCGGACGGGCTTGTGCGTGAAGGCGGAGAGGATGGCCGTCGCCATCGTGATGCCCGCGCTGGGGCCGTCCTTCGGGGTGGCGCCCTCTGGCACGTGGATGTGGATATCCGTCTCGGCGAAGGCGTCGGGCGGGATGCCGTAGCGGTCGGCGTGGGCGCGGATGTAGCTGATCGCCGCGCGGGCAGACTCCTTCATCACGTCGCCCAGCTTGCCGGTGAGCAGAATTTCGCCCTTGCCGGGCATGGCGGAGACCTCGATGGTCAGCGTGGTGCCGCCGAAGGCCGTCCAGGCGAGCCCGGTGGCGGCGCCCACCTCGTTGCCTTCGAGCTGCGCCTTGTCCTCCGCGTACTTGCGCACGCCGAGCAGCGCCTCCACCTCCTTTTCGTCGATGACCTGCTTGGGCAGGCTGCGGTCCTCGGCGTAGCGCACGGCGATCTTGCGGCAAACCGAGCCGATCTGCCGCTCGAGGCTGCGCACGCCCGCCTCCATCGTGTACCCCTCGATGAGATAGGTCAGCGCGCCGTCCGTCACCTCGAGCAGTTCGGGCGGGAGGCCGTTTTCTTCGATCTTTTTAGGAAGGAGGTAGCGGCGGGCGATCTCGCGCTTTTCGTCCAGCGTGTAGCCGTTCAGCTCGATCAGCTCCATGCGGTCGAGCAGCGGCGCGGGGATGGTCTCCACCGTGTTCGCCGTGGTGACGAACAGCACCTTCGACAGGTCGTACGGCACTTCGAGGAAGCGGTCGCGGAAGGTGGCGTTCTGCTCGGGGTCGAGTACCTCTAACAGGGCGCTGGCGGGGTCGCCGCGCATATCGGA
Source organism: uncultured Bacillota bacterium (assembly GCA_949287895.1). GTDB lineage: Bacteria > Bacillota > Clostridia > Christensenellales > Borkfalkiaceae > Borkfalkia. The sequence goes on along the minus strand of CASEIS010000131.1, from coordinate 2,542 downwards.
GGAGACCTTGTCGATCTCGTCCAGCAAAAACACGGGGTTGATGGTGCCCGCCTGGCGCATGGCGTAGATGATGCGGCCGGGGATGGCGCCGACGTAGGTGCGGCGGTGGCCGCGGATCTCCGCCTCGTCTTTGACGCCGCCCAGGCTCATGCGCACGAACTTGCGGCCGAGCGCGCGGGCGATGGACTTGGCGATGGACGTCTTGCCCACGCCGGGCGGCCCGACGAAGCAGAGGATGGGCGCGTTCATGCTCTTGGTCAGCTGCAGCACGGCCAGGTACTCGGTGATGCGCGTCTTGACCTTTTCCAGCCCGTAGTGGTCCTCGTCGAGCACCTTTTGCGCGTCGGACAGCTTTTCGGTATCCTTGGTCTCCTCCGTCCACGGCAGCTCGATCAGCCAGTCGAGGTAGTTGCGGATGACGGTGTACTCGGGCGAGGAGGGGGGCATCTTGTCGGTGCGGGCGATCTCTTTGAGCGCCTTTTCTTCGATCTCGGCGGGCATGTGCTTGGCCTTGATCTTTTCGGTGAGGGTGTCGCGCTCGGCGACGTCGTCTCCCAGCTCGCTGTGGATGGCCTTGAGCTGCTCGCGCAGGAAGTATTCCTTCTGGTTTTTATCGATATTCTGGCGGACGGCGGCGCTGATCTTGCGCTCGAGCTTGGCGATCTCGAGCTCGTCGTTGAGGCAGCGCTCGAACAGCTTGAGCCGCTCGACGACGCCCGTCGTCTCGAGGATCTTCTGCTTGACGTCCTCCTTGATGTGCATATAGCTGAGCGCGGTACCGATGTAGGCGTCGGGGTCGGTCACGTTTTCGAGCGCGGCGGCCGCCTCCTTTGAGAAGCGCGCGTCGCTCGCCTGGATGTCGCGCATCACGTCCTGCGCGGTGCGGAAGTACGCCTCCTCGAGCACGGGGTCGCCGTGCACCGCCTTGAGCTCATACACGTTGGCGTACAGGCAGCCGTCCTCCTCGTAGATATCCTCCGCCTTGGCGCGCACGACGCCCGCGACGGTCAGGCGCAGGTTGCCCGAAGGCAGCTTGGCGATCTGGTGGATCTTGACGACGGTGCCGACGGCGCACACGTCTTCGGGCGTGATCTCGTCTTTGGTCGGGTCCTTCTGCATGCTGACGAACAGCGTCATCTCCCGCTCGGACGCGCGCGAAATGGCGGTCAGCGAGATGAGGCGGCCGGCATCGAAGGTGCCCACGGTATCCGGAAAAATGACCTTGCCGCGCAGGGCGACATAGGGATAATTGATGATTTTTTTTGCAGATTTCGGCATAACTTTTTCCTTAGAAGGGGAAGTACCCACTATACCCAGTATACCACAACTGCGCACTTTTTACAAGTCCTTTTGCGCAGCCGCCCCGCGGCGGGGGCTGCGGGGGCCATATTTCACCCGCCCGCCACATTCTCCCCTGCCGCCCGAGCGGAACGCGCCACGCCGCCCCCGCGATATGGCCGCCCCGCCCGCCGCACGCGCACATGAACTGCCGCACCGCCCCCCAAAACAGGCGGACGCCCCGCAAGGCGAGCCTTGCGGGGCGTATTTTTCTCTCGTATTCGGGCTTTATCTGCCGCGGCGGCAGATGAGGCGCAGCGCCGCGCGCACCGCGCGCGGCGGCCGGATGCAGATGATGGCTACCATTTTGCTTCCTCCCGCACTTCAAACACGAAGAGCGTTCCCGCATCGCAGAAGATGCGCGCGCTGTCCGCCTCGACGACGTTGCTGATGCCGCGGCAGCTGCCGCACGCGAGCGTCAAATCGCGCAGCGGATACTTGAGCCCTTCACTCTCCACTATATGCGCGCTGTCCCCGACGGGTGCAAGCGAGAGGGTGTGCCCCGCCAAATTTTTCCAGCGCACCTCGCCCGCCGCGCAGTAGGCGTCGACGTAGTTGGTGTGCATGACGGTGCGCACGCCGCGGCGGAAGCCCTCGACGAGCAGCTGCAGGTTGCCGAAGAGGTGATCTTCTCTCCCGCCGCCCGCGCCGTAGATGTCGACGCGCTCGGCGCCCCGCCCGATGAGCAGGTCGAGCGCGATCTCGCCGTCGGTGAAGTTTTTTTCGACGGGGTAGGTGAGCGCGCCCGCCGGCACATAGCCGAGCGAATCGAAGTCGCCCGCCGCAATGTCGATGCGGCAGCGTCCCTCGGCCCAGCGCAGCGCGCCGTCGCAGCAGACGGTCAGCGCGCCCTCGCAGTCGATGTCGCCGCGATACGGCTCGCCGTTGAGCAGGATGATCCCCCTCATGCCCGCGCCTCGCGCAGGATGCGGATGGTCTTTGCCTTATCGGGCGAGCGGAACACCGTGTTGCCCGCGACGATGATGTTCACCCCCGCCGCCTGCACGTCGGCGGCGTTGTCCTCGGTGATGCCGCCGTCCATCTCGATGTCCTTTTCCAGCCCCGCCGCTTGGAAGAAGCTGTACGCCTCCTCCGCCTTGGCGAGGGTGCGCTCGATCAGCTTCTGCCCGCCGCGGCCGGGGTACACGCTCATCACCAGCAGCATGTCCGCCTCTTCGAGGCAGCCCCACAGCCCCTCGAGCGG
>CASEIS010000130.1 GCA_949287895.1 uncultured Bacillota bacterium | reverse complement strand
AATTTGCCGCTGCCGTCCGGCTCGTCGCCGCCCGAGAAGCCGCCCGGGAAGGCGATGATGTTGCTGCGGCCGATCGCCGCGGCGATGGCGCGCACGCTCTCTTCGATGTCCGCCGCGCTGCGGTTGCGCACGACGACTTCTTCACACTCCGCGCCCGCGAGGCGGAACTTGCGAGCGGTATCCAGCTCGCAGTTGGTGCCGGGGAAGACGGGGATGAACACGCGCGGCTTGGCGGTTTTGGTCGCGATATTATCATTGCGCTTGCCGCCGCAGTCGAAGTCGACAGGCTGCGCGGCGCCGCTCGCCGCCGCGTGGTTGGGGAAGACCTTTTCGAGCGTACCGCAGAAGGCTTCGACCGCCTCCTGCTGCGAGACGGACGCGCCGCCGCAGACGAAGGCGCCCCCTTCCGTCGTTTCGCCGAGCAAGATCTTGTCGCAGTCGAGCGCAGACGGGTCGGCGAGGGATACGATCAGCTCGCCGTACTGCTCGCCGAGCAGGTCTGCGGCCTCCCCTTCAAACCGGAAGCCGAAGCCGTTGCCCAGACAAGACTTGGCGATGGCCGCCGCAATGCCGCCGTTTTCGACGACCGTCGCGAAGCGGATGTTGCCGCTCTGCACGCCGGCATGCACCTTGCGGTAGACGTCGGCGAGCGCCGCGAAGTCGGGGATCATGCTCTCGTCGCGCGGCATGGGGATGCGGTACAGCTTCAATCCCGCTTCACCGACGACGTTGGTGATCAGCTCGCTCGCCTTGGCGGGCGCGAGCGCGAAGGAGATGAGGGTGGGCGGAACGTCGATGTGCTCGAAGGTGCCGCTCATACTGTCCTTGCCGCCGATGGCGCCGAGGCCGAGGCCGATCTGCGCGTACAGCGCGCCGAGCAGCGCAGACAGGGGCACGCCCCAGCGCTTCGGGTCGCGGTTGAGGCGCATGAAATATTCCTGGAAGGTGAGGCGGATGGCGTCGAAGTCACAGCCCGCCGCGATCAGCTTGGCCACCGAGGTGACGATGCTGTAGACGGCGCCCGTAAACGGGCTCTCGCTCATGAGTTTGGAACAGTAGCCGTAGGCGGAGACGGTCGCCACGTCCGTCTCGCCGCCGCAGATCTTGGCGGCCATGGCGATGGCGGGGGTCAGCTGCGTCTTGCCGCCGAAGGGCATGAACACGGTGCGCGCACCGATGGTCGAATCGAACATCTCCGAGAGCCCCTTCTTGGAGCAGACGTTGAGGTCGGACAGGGCGCGCACGAGACCGTCGCGGAAGTCGGCACTGCCTGCGGCAAAATAGTGCGGCACGTCGTCGCAGATCTCGGCGGTGACCACCTGCTTGACGCCGTTGGTATCGAGGAAGTCGCGGGAGATATCGACGATGGTGCGGCCCTTGAAGAGCATCTTCATGCGGCGGTCGTCCGTGACCACCGCGACGGGCGTCGCGGCGAGGTTCTCCTGCGCGGCGAGGGCGACGAATGCGTCGACGTCTTTTTCTGCGACGACGACGGCCATGCGCTCCTGCGACTCGGAGATGGCCAGCTCTGTGCCCGAGAGGCCTTCATACTTGAGGGGAACTTTATCGAGGTCGATGACCAGCCCGTCGGACAGCTCGCCGATGGCGACGGAGACGCCGCCTGCGCCGAAGTCGTTGCACTTTTTGATCATGCGGGTCGCGTCGCGGTGCAGGAACAGGCGCTGCAGCTTGCGCTCGGTGAGCGGGTTGCCCTTCTGCACTTCGGCGCCGCACGTCTCGACGGAGTGCGCGTCGTGCGCCTTCGAGGAGCCGGTCGCGCCGCCGCAGCCGTCGCGGCCCGTCTCGCCGCCGAGCAGGATGATGATGTCCCCTTTCTGCGGCTTTTCGCGGTAGACCATATCCCTCCGCGCGCCGCCGACGACGAAGCCCGTCTCGAGGCGCTTTGCCTTATAGCCGGGGTGATACACCTCGTCGACGATGCCCGTCGCGAGGCCGATCTGGTTGCCGTACGAGGAGAAGCCCGCCGCCGCCGTCTTGGTGATGACGCGCTGCGGGAGCTTGCCGGGCATGGTGTCCCTGATCTTTTCGCGCGGGTCGGCGGAACCGGTGATGCGCATCGCCTGGTAGACGTAGGTGCGGCCGGACAGCGGGTCGCGGATGGCTCCGCCGAGGCAGGTCGCCGCGCCGCCGAACGGCTCGATCTCCGTCGGGTGGTTGTGCGTCTCGTTCTTGAACATGACGAGGTACTTTTCGACCTTGCCGTCGATCTCCGCGTCGATGCAGATGGAGCAGGCGTTGATCTCGTCGGAGACGTCGAGGTTGTCCAGCCGCCCTTCCTTCTTCAACTTTTTGACCGCGATGGTCGCGATATCCATGAGGCAGGGATATTTGTCCGCGCGGCCGGCGTTGAACTCGGCAAACAGCTGCTTGTACAGGCGGTAGGCCGCGGCGATGTGCGGGTTATCCGAATGGATGTCCACTTCGCGGATCTCCGTGGCAAAGGTGGTGTGGCGGCAATGATCCGACCAATAGGTGTCGATGACCTTGATCTCCGTCTCGGTCGGATTGCGCCCCTCTTTTTTGAAATAGTCGCGCACGAAGACGAGGTCTTCTACGCTCATCGCGAAGCCGTTTTTGCGGTGGTAGGCCTCGATCTCTTCCTCGCTCATGTCGATGAAGCCGGCGACGTCGGCGACGTCGTGCGTCTCCATCTTCGCGCGGGCGAGCGTCTTCGGCTTTTCGAGGGAGACCTCTGCGCTCTCGACGGGGTTGATGAGGTGCTTTTTGATGCGCTCGAGCTGCTCGTCCGTCACGCCCTTGACGGCGATGACGCGCGCGCACTTGATGAGCGGGCGGGTCTTCTGCGTCAGCAGCTGCACGCACTGCGCGGCGCTGTCGGCGCGCTGGTCGTACTGCCCGTCCAGAAAGGCGATGGCGAACACCTTGTAACCCTCCGCAACGGGGAGCTCTTCCCGCCAGACGTTATCGACGGGCGGCTCGGAAAAGACGTTGACGATCGCGCCCTGCAGTTCCTCTTCCGACAGCCCCTCCGCGTCGTAGCGGATGACTTCGCGCAGGTCCTCGACGGCGATGCCGAGCTGCGCGGAGAGGTCCTCGCGGATCTTCTTCGCCTGTAAATTCTCCTTCTTTTCGACAAAAACTCTGTAGATCATATCGTTCTCCCGAATATGGTGCGGCAGCCGCGCTCTCAATGCGCGCGGACGTATTTGATGCCGATGTCTTTGCGGTATTGCATCCCGTCGAACCGGATCTTTTCGACGTTGCGGTAAGCCTTTTTGCGCGCCTCGGCGACCGTCGCGCCCTTGGCGCAGACGCCGATAACGCGGCCGCCGTTCGTCTTCAAGACGCCGTCTTCGCGCTTGGTGCCGGCGTGATACAGGAAGACGCCCTCGTCTAAGTCGCCGATCTCGATGGGCTTGCCCTTTTCGTAGTGCTGCGGGTAGCCGCCGCTCGCGAGGACGACGCACACGCACGCGCCCTCCTCCCACTCGATCTTGACGTCGGCGAGGCGCTCTTCGGTGACGGCGAGGAAGATCTCCATCAAATCGGTCTTGAGCATGGGGAGCACGACCTGCGTTTCGGGGTCGCCGAAGCGCGCGTTGTACTCGACCACCTTCATCCCATCCGGCGTGCGCATGAGGCCGAAGTACAAGACGCCCTTGAACGGGCGGCCCTCGGCGTTCAACGCGCGGACGGTCGGCAGCAGGATCTTCTCCTTCACTTCTTCCGCAACGGCATCGTCGTAGAAGGGGCAGGGCGTGAAGGTGCCCATGCCGCCCGTGTTCGGGCCCTTGTCGCCGTCGAACACCCGCTTGTGGTCGCAGCTTGCGATCATGGGGACGATGGTCTTGCCGTCGGTAAAGGTGAGGACGGACACCTCCTCGCCCGGCGTGAACTCCTTGCCGGTGAGGTACTCCTCGACGACCACCTTGTTGCCCGCGGCGCCGAACGCCTTGTCGAGCATGATGCGGCGCAGGCCGTCCTTCGCCTCCTCGAGCGTCTCGCAGATGAGCACGCCCTTGCCGAGCGCCAAGCCGTCCGCCTTGAGCACGACGGGCAGCTTCCCCTTCTCGACGTAAGCGAGCGCGTCGTCGTAGTTGTCGAACGTCTCGTATGCGGCCGTCGGGATGCCGTACTTTTTCATCAGTTCTTTTGCGAATGCCTTGCTCGACTCGATCTGCGCGGCGCGCTTGTTGGGGCCGAACACTTTATGCCCGCGCGCCTCCAGCTCGTCGGCCAGGCCCAGCGCGAGCGGGTCGTCCGGCGCGATGACCGCATAGCCGACGTCGGGATGGGCGTCCACCCAGTCGCCGACCGCCTTCAGGTCGCAGTAATCTACGTCGACGCACTCCGCAAGCTCCGCGATGCCCGCGTTCCCTTTCATGCAATACAATTTACCGACCAGCGGGCTCTTGGCGAGCGCCGCCACGATGGCGTGCTCGCGGCCGCCGTTGCCGATCACCAAAACGTTCAGCTGCAAAACCGCTCTCCTCCGTATGAATTTGTATCAAAGTATGTCTGGCATACTACTATGCAAAACAAGAAAAAGCGAGAGCACGCCATCAAAACGACGCTCTCTCGGGCTTTTTCGTTCAATGATGGAACAGGCGCATCCCCGTGAATGCCATCACCATGCCGTACTTGTCGCACGCCTCGATGACGAGGTCGTCGCGGACGGAGCCGCCCGGCTGCGCGATGTACGAGACGCCGCTCTTGCGCGCGCGCTCGATGTTGTCCGAGAAGGGGAAGAAGGCGTCGCTGCCCAGCGACACGCCCGTGATCTTGGAGAGATAGGCGCGCTGCTCCTCTTTGGTAAAGGGCTCGGGGCGGACGGCAAAGTACTGCTTCCAAACGTCGTCGCCGAGGACGTCTTCGCACTCGTCGGACAGGTAGATGTCGATGATGTTGTTCTTGTCGGGGCGGCTGACGTTTTCGGCAAACTGCAGGCCGAGCACTTTGTCGCTCTGACGCAGGTGCCACAGGTCCGCCTTGTTGCCCGCGAGCCGCGTGCAGTGGATGCGCGACTGCTGCCCCGCCCCCACGCCGATCGCCTGGCCGTCCGCAGCGAAGCAGACGGAGTTAGACTGCGTGTATTTGAGGGTGATGAGGGAGACGATCAGGTCCGTCTTCGCCGCATCGGGCAGGTCCTTATTTTTGGTGACGATGTTCTTGAGCAGATCTGCGTCGATCTTGAACTCGTTGCGCCCTTGCTCGAAGGTAACGCCGAATACCTGCTTACGCTCGATGGGATCGGGCTTGTAGTCTTTGTCGATCTTGACGATGTTGTAGCCCCCCTTCTTCTTGCTCTTGAGGATCTCGAGCGCCTTCGGGGAATAGCCGGGGGCGATGATGCCGTCGGAGACCTCGCGCTTGATGATGTTTGCGGTCACCTCGTCGCACTCGTCGGAGAGGGCGATCCAATCGCCGAAGGAGGACATGCGGTCGGTGCCGCGTGCGCGCGCGTAGGCGCAGGCGAGCGGCGAATCGTCAAGCCCCTCGATGTCATCGACGAAGCACGCCTTCTTCAGGCGGTCGGACAGCTTTTTGCCGACGGAAGCGGAGGTCGGGCTGACGTGCTTGAAGGAGGTCGCGCAGACCATGCCGGTGCTCTCTTTCAGCTCCTTGACCAGCTGCCAGCTGTTGAAGGCGTCCAGAAAGTTGATATAGCCCGGGCGGCCGTTCAAAATTTCGATGGGCAGGTCAGAGCCGTCCGCCATGAAGATGCGGGAGGGCTTTTGGTTGGGGTTGCAGCCGTATTTGAGCTGAAATTCTTTCATCTTCTTCCTTCTCCTTACTGATTTTTATTGATGAGCACGCTCTCGCTCGCGCCCGACGCGAGGTCGATAGAGCGCACATACAGCGAGATCTTGTTGTTCTCGTTCAAATTTTCCCACAGCGTCTTGGCGAACGCGTCGATATCGTCGGGGATACGCACGCGCTCGGGCTCGCCCGTAAAAGTCGGGATGGGGTTGCCGTCGCAGTTGTAGGTGTGGATGAAATGCCCGACGCCGCACAGGGGCGCGTAGCAGAATGTGTAGCGGTTGCAGGCGGAGCCCTTCTCGTCTGCGCTCTTGAGGATGCTCAACTTGTAGGTGAAATCTCCTTCAGCAAACTGCAGGATACCGCTGATGCGCGGGGTGAAGTTAGGCGCGTCCGGCTCGAAGCAGCGGGTCTCGAGCGCCTCTTCGAAGCTCTTACCCGCCTGCAGGTAGTCGCAGACGGTATCCGTCTGGTCGCCGTTGGTGACGACGACGCTGCTGCCGACGCGGCGGACGGGCGAATAGATGATGAGGGACGGATCTTCGACCTTGCTCTCGTCAAACGGATAGATGGTGACCGTCTCCCCTTCCTCGCGGAAGACGCGGTTGCGGCTGTTTTCGCTGCGACCCATGATGAAGTAGGCAAAGACGGCCTTTTTGCCGCTCTCGCTCTTGCCGATGACGATGCCGCGGCCGACGTAGCTGTTGTCGCGGATGAGTTCTCCGATATCGGAAACGGTGTAGACGTTCATTGGTTTGACCCCCGTTTGAAGATTTTTTGCCCGCCGAAGCGGAGGACGCCCGGGCCGCAGCTTCGCGCGCGCGGACGAGAGAAAAAGGCCGCCGCGCCGCCCCTTCCGCCCGCAGGGCAGAAGAGCCGCGGCGCAGCGCGGCTGAAACTTAGTCTGTGATCGTGACCTTGCGGCCCTCCTTGCGGAGCTTGCCCGTCGCGAGCAGGCGGACGGCCTCGGGGAGCGCCTTGTGCTCCTCGACAAGGATGCGCGCCTGCAGCGTTTCGGGCGTGTCGCCGTCGAGGACGGGCACGGTGCGCTGCAGGATGATCGCGCCGTTGTCGTAATGCTCGTCGACAAAATGCACGGTCAGCCCGGACACCTTGACGCCGTACTCGATGGCCGCGCGGTGCACGTTGATGCCGTAATACCCCTTCCCGCAAAAGCTGGGGATGAGGGAGGGATGGATATTGATGATGCGGTCCGGATAGCTGCGGATCAGGTTTTCGGGCAGCATGGAGAGGTAGCCGGCCAGCACGATGTAGTCGACGCCGCGCGCCGAAAGCAGCCCGACGAGATGCTCGCCGAACGCCTGCGCGGACGCGAAGGAATGCGCGCTGCACACCTCCGAAGGGATGCCGTGCTTCTTCGCGCGCTCGAGCGCAAAGATCCCCTCCTTCGAGGCAACGAGCAGGGCGATCTCGCAGAAGGGATCGCGCTCGTTCGCGTCGATGACAGATTGAAAGTCGCTGCCGGAACCGCTCGCAAATACCGCTATCTTCTTCACTGAATGGTGACTCCTTTACCCTCGATCGTTTCGCCGATCTCGTAGGCGCGTTCGCCCGTCGATTCGAGCGCGGCGATGGTCGCGGCGACGTCCTTTTTGTCCACGCAGACGACCATGCCGATGCCCATGTTGAAGGTGTTGTAGATCTGCGCGTCGGTCAGCTCGGAGCGCTCTTGCATGATGCGGAAGATCTCCGGCAGCGGGTACGAATCTTTGCGGACGGTGCAGCCCACCCCCGCGGGGAAGATGCGCGGGATATTTTCGATAAAGCCGCCGCCCGTGATGTGCGCGATGCCCTTCACTTTCACCTTTTGGATGAGGGAGAGGATGCTGCGGACGTAGATCTTGGTCGGCGTGAGCAGCACGTTGAGCACTTTATCCTTCAGGCGGTCGTCGTAGCGGTCGAGGTCGTGCGAGTTGCCGCTGTCGCCGAACAGGCGGCGGACCAGCGAATACCCGTTGGAGTGGATGCCGCTGGAGGCGATGCCGACGAGGGCGTCGCCCGGGCGGATGGAGCTGCCGTTGATGATCTCCTTTTTGTCGACGATGCCCACCGCGAAGCCGGCGATGTCGTACTCGCCGTCCGCATAGAAGCCGGGCATCTCCGCCGTTTCGCCGCCGATGAGGGCACAGCCGGCCTGGCGGCAGCCCTCCGCGACGCCGGACACGACGGTCGCGACGACCTCGGGCGAGAGCTTGCCCGTCGCGAAGTAATCGAGGAAAAAGAGGGGCTTGGCGCCCTGGCAGACGATGTCGTTGACGCACATGGCGACCGCATCGATGCCGATGGTGTCGTGCCTGTTCGCGAGGAAGGCATATTTGAGTTTGGTGCCGACGCCGTCCGTACCCGCGACGAGCACGGGCTCGGCCATCTTTTCGCCTGCGATGGAATAGAAGCCGCCGAAGGAGCCGATGTCTCCCAATACGTTGGCGTTGAACGTGCTCTGCACGTGCTTCTTCATCAGCTCGACCGCCTTATAGCCGCGTTCGACGTCGACGCCGCTGTCCTGATAGGAAATTGCCATTTGTTTTTCTCCCTTTTTGAGCGATGATCACTCGAGTTTGAATTTATCCTCCCGGTAGCCCTCCAGCGAATAGGGATAGTTGCCGTCGAAGCAGCCGGTGCAAAAATTGAGTTTACAGGCCCCGCACGTCTCCTTGAGCTGGTCGACGGTGAGGTAATGGAGGGAATCTGCCTCGATGTACGCGCAGATCTCCTCTACCGTGCGGCCCGCGCCGATGAGCTGCGAGCGCGTCTGCATGTCGATGCCGAGGCAGCACGGGTTTTTGACGACGGGCGAGCAGATGAGCATATGCACTTCGCGCGCGCCCGCGTCGCGCAGCATGCGCACGATGCGGCGGCTTGTCGTGCCGCGGACGATGGAGTCGTCGATGATGATCACCCGCTTGTCGCGGATGTTCGCGCGCAGCGCGTTCATCTTGAGGCTGACGCTGCTCTCGCGCATGTGCTGGTCGGGCTGAATGAAGGTGCGGCCGACATAGCGGTTCTTCTCCAGCGCCTCCACGTACGGGATGCCGGACACCTCCGAGTAGCCGCGCGCCGCCACCACGGCGGAATCGGGCACGCCGCTGACGATGTCGGCGTCGATCTTACAGGTGCGGGCGAGGATGCGCCCCGCCTCCTTGCGCGCTTCATACACGCCGCAGCCGTCAATGACGCTGTCGGGGCGGGCAAAGTAGACGTACTCGAAGATGCAGGACGCGGTGCGGTCCTTGCGCTCGAGATAGTACGACTTTTCGCCCGTCGAATCGATGACCACCGCCTCGCCCGGCTTGACGTCGCGCACGAAGGTGGCGCCCATCGCGTCGATGGCGCACGATTCGCTGGCGACGATGGTGTCGTCGAGGCTCTTGCCCAGGACGAGCGGG
>CASEIS010000129.1 GCA_949287895.1 uncultured Bacillota bacterium | reverse complement strand
CCCGCTCGTGTGGGGGATGCGGGCGCTTCCGTCTTGTCCGCGCGTCAGGCGCGGTTAGCGTCCTTTTCTTTTTCCTTTTCCTTATACGCGGCGATGGCGTGTGCCAGCTGGTCGGGGCAGGAGGTGTTGTTCCTGCACTTGATCCCGCGCAGCGTCGAGCTCACGTCGTCGATGTCCTTGCCTTCGACCAGACGCGCGATGCCCTGCAGGTTGCCGCCGCAGCCGCCGATGAACTTGACGTTGTGGATCTTGTTTGCGCCGTCCACGTCAAAGATGATCTGGCGGGAACAGGTGCCCTTGGTGTTATACGTAAACATACCGATACCTCAAAAGATTTAGTCTACAAGATTTTCATAAATGACGGCATAGACGTCCGCGGCCTTCAGCTCCCACTTTTTATAGATGTTCTGTGCCGTCTTGCGGTCGGGCACGACGAACTTGAGCTCGAGCATGGGCTGGGCGGGGGCGAGGATGCGCAGGAACACGGTGTAGGTGCCGTCTTTGTTTTGGTAGTAGTCCGATTTGCACTCCTGGCGGTTGCGGTAGCGCGCGCTGTTGTTTTTGACGAAGACGGAGATCTCTTCGCGGGTGCTCTTCGGGATATTTATATAAAAGTTCGCCAGACAGCTGCGCCCGTCCGGCGTGATGGTGTAGAGGGTGTCGTCGTTGGTCTCGACGGTGCAGATAAAGCCGTCCTCCAGCAGCTGCGAAATGATCATCATGCAGTCCATGTAGTTGATCCAGTCGTTGCTGGTCGAACACATATCGATGATCGTCCGCTCGGAGAGGGAACTTTCCATCTTATCGAAGACGAACAGGACTATTAACTTGTTGATGAACGTTTCGCCTTGGATCTGCATGCCGGTTTCCTTCGTGCAACGCGCGTGTCTCTACCGACAAAAATCCGCTTTTTTGCAAAAGCGGATGCTTTGTCCGGTAGTATGGGCCGCCCGAAAGGTCAGGCGAACTTTTTGAGCGCGGCGATCAGGTCGTCGCAGTTGTCCGAATGGATCTCGACGGTCACGGGTTTCGAGAGGTCGAGGCTGAAGATACCGAGGATGGATTTCGCGTCGACGACGTATTTTTCGCTCTTAAGATCGATCTCGTAAGGATACTCCTGCACGATGTTGACGAAGTCTTTCACGTTCTGCGCCATTTGCAGAGAGATTTTAACGGATTTCATAAAGTGACCTCCTGTTTGGTTTTCTCTATTATAACGAAAATTTTTTTGAAATGCAAGATATTTCCGAAAAATAACTTAATAATTTATAAAATTTGTGCTATAATGAAAGGGAAAAAGGGAAAGTTGTCCGTTTCGCACAAAATTGTACAAAAAGGAGTCACCTTCATGGATTCGGGTAAAGGCCAGATCGATATTTTTCTGCGCCGGTGTGACGAGCTCATGCACACCAGCATCATCATTGCAGACGCCAAGATCAGCGACCTGCTCAAGGCCGTCGCCACCAGCGACCTGCTCTATGCCTTCTTCCGCGACATCACGCAGAATTTCGACTATGTGGCGGCGCAGCTGCGGTATATGAACTATATGCCTTACCCCGGCTCGCGCAAGCACCTGCTCCTCCTCCCCGAGGACGCGACCGAAAAGCTCGCCTTCATCTTCTGCCTGCTCGTCGACATCGACGCCAAGCACATCGACCTCGGCGAGTTCCTCTCCGAGTACTTCTACGAAGACGGCGACCTCAACCGCGGCTTCCGCCGCTTCGGCGCGGAGGTCATCCTGCCGCTGCGCAACCTCATCCGACAGATGTTCCAGTCGGGTGCGACCGACCCGCGCGTCGCCAAAGCGCGCGGCAAGGCGGCCGCCGAGCACCTCTTCCGCATCATCCGCAGCGAGCGCGACCGCGTGTTCGAGTCTAAGCTCGCCGACGACAAAAAGGTGGACGGCCTGCTCATCCTCAACGCCCTCTCCGTCGCCGCCGCCAAGGCGGACGCTCAGCTCCTGGGCGGGCTGCTGTGCGGCTACGGCTACTATGCCCGCGCCGTCGGCTGGAAGAGCGACAACATCGCCGATATGTTCGCGGGATTTGAAAAGTTCAAGGAGCAGTTATGAACCTGACCGAAAAGACCGTCCGCAAAAATACCGTGTTTGAAGGGAAGATCATCCGCGTCCGCTGCGACGACGCCCTCCTGCCCGACGGCAGGCCCTGCCGCCGCGAGGTGGTCGAGCACCCGGGCGGCGCGAGCGTGCTGTATGTGCGGGAGGGGAAGGTGCTGCTCGTGCGGCAGTTCCGCTACCCGTACGGCGAGGAGACGCTCGAGATCCCCGCGGGCAAGTTAGACCCCGGCGAGGACCCCGCCCATACCGCCGCGCGCGAGCTGGCGGAGGAGACGGGCTGGGAGCCGGCCTCCGTCGAGCACCTCTATACCATCTATCCCACCCCCGGCTATTCGGCGGAAAAGATCTACATCTACCGCGCCCGCGGCGTGCGCGAGGGGGCTGCCCACCCCGACGAGGGCGAGTTCCTCACCGCCGCATTCTACCCCGTCTCCGACGTGCTTGCCATGATCGAGCGCGGCGAGATCCGCGACGCCAAGACCATCATCGCCGTGCAGAGCCTGCGCCTGTCGGGCGAGGCATGATCCCGCGCTCCCGCTTTGCGCGCGGCGCGTCCGCTTATTGAATTTGCATTTATACGTTTCGGGGCGCGCCCGCCTGCGGGCGCGCCCCGAAACGCGCAAAAAATCTTTCCGCGCCGCCCGTTGCCCCCTCTTTGCGGCGGGGCAGAAAGACGCCCGCGGCGCGGGGCCGCGGGCGGGAGCGGGGCAGGGGGAACGGAGGGGCTCACTTGCAGCAGTCGCCGAACAGGTTGCACAGCCCGCCCTTCTTGCACACGCAGTAGAGCAGGGCGAGGATGACGGGCAGGTAGCAGCTGTCCAAAATGTTGCTCAGCATCCCGTTCTGCGAACAGTAGAGGATGAGCAGAAGGATGAGGATCCACAGGCAGCCGTTGCCGCCCGAATTCGCGAAGCCGTTCATTGAATATTTCCTCCCGGCCGCCGCGCGCTATGTATTTTTATTGGGAGAAGCGCGGCGGTGCCGACAGCCGCCCGCCCGCGCTGGGCTGCTCGCAGCTGTCTATACTCATATGTACGCGGCGGCGCGCGAAAGTGTGCCCCTTTTCCCCGTTGCCCCGCAGCGCCCGCGGCAGAGAGGGGCGCGGAAGCGCCCGCATTTTTGCCCGCCCCTCATTCTGTTTTGCGGACAAGCCGCATATCGTAGTAACGCGGCGGAGGGCGGAAAAAGATAGGGGGCGCAATCAGTTGCTTTTTCGGGCTTTTTTTGCTATAATTATATTCCGCAGCGAGATTATCCGCGCTGCGCCCCGTTTGGCGGGGATCTGACAACCGAATGCGCGGGAACGGCACCGCGAGGGCCGTATCCCTCTCTTGCGCAGAAATACATTTTTTTTTCACGGATACTCCTTTGTGAGATCCGATGGAGGTTCTTATGGAAAGAAAGCGCTTTTTCACCGCGCGCAACATCGCCTTTCTGGCGGTGCTCGTCGCGCTCGTCATCGTGCTGCAGGTCTGGGCAAGCGCCATCCCCATCGGCACGACGCGCATCAGTCTCACCCTCATCCCCATCGTGTTGGGGGCGCTGCTGCTCGGCCCGCTCGCGGGCGCCTTTTTGGGCGCCGTGTTCGGCGCGATCGTCGTCATCGCCGCGGTGACGGGGGCGGACGCGTTCACCCTCGTGCTGCTGCAGGACCACCCCGTGCTGACCGTGCTGCTCTGCCTCATCAAGGGGGCGGCGGCGGGCTTCGTCGCCGGGATCATCCACCGCGCGCTGCGCGGCAAGAGCGAGCGTGCCGCCGTGGTCGTCGCTTCGCTCGCCGCGCCCGTCGTCAACACCGGGCTGTTCATCCTCGGCGCGCTACTGATGAGCGACACCCTCTCCGCCAACTTCGTGGCGGACGGCCAGACCGTCCTGTACTTCCTCGTCATCGGCTGCGCGGGCATCAACTTCCTCGTTGAGTTCGCCGTCAACGCCGTCGCGTCCCCCGCGCTCTATACCGTCGAGCGGGTGGTGGAAAAGTCGGTGCGCGGCCGCCGCGCAAAGCGGGTAGGCGAGCAGGGCAAGGCAGAACAGGAGCAGGGCGCCGCGCGCAGCGATTCTGCCCGCAAAATTTAAGAGAGGAGGGTGCGGCCATGATCCTCTGCATCGACGTCGGCAACACCAACATCAAATACGGCATCTTTGACGGCGACAGGCTCGCCGTCAGCTTCCGCGTCGCTACCGAGATGAAGCGCACGAGCGACCAATACGGCACCGCCCTGTTGGATATGCTCGCGGTCAAGGGTCTGCGCGCGCAGGACATCGACGGCGCGATCATCGCCTCCGTCGTCCCTTCCCTCAACTATACCATCTCGCATATGTGCGCGGGGTACCTCGGCGTCGAGCCGCTCATGGTGGGCGCCGGGCTCAAGACGGAGCACAATCTGCGTATCGACAACGCGCGGGAGATGGGCGCCGACCGCATCGTCAACGACGTCGCCGCCATCCGCAAATACGGCGCGCCCGTCATCGTCATCGATTTCGGCACCGCGACCACCTTCAACGCCGTCAACGAGCAGTGCGAGTTCATCGGCGGGGCGATCGCCCCGGGCATCCGCAGCTCGATGGATTCGCTCGTTTCGGGCACCGCGCGCCTGCCGCGCGTCGAGATCGAGATCCCCAAGTCGGTCATCGGCAAAAATACGACCACCAATATGCAGGCCGGGCTGGTGTTCGGCTTTGCGGGGCTGGTCGACTACATCGTCAAAAAGATGAAGCGCGAGATGAAGCACCCGCACATCCAAGTGGTGGCGACGGGCGGCTTCAGCGAGATCATCGCCAGCGAAATATCCTGCATCGACCATGTGGACAAGCTCCTCACGCTGCAGGGTCTCAAATATCTATACGATCTGAACAGTACGGAGGGCAAAAAATGAAAAGTGTCGGCGTCGCCATTCTCGGTTTAGGCGTGGTCGGCGGAGGAACGTACAAGATCCTCACCGAGCACAGAGACTTTTACCGTCGCACGCAGAACATCGATATTTCCGTGGAGAGCGTCCTCGAGCTCAACCGCCAGCGCGCGCTCGATTTAGGCGTGGAGGAGAGCAAGATCTCCGACAACATCGCCGAAGTCGTCAGCAACCCCAACGTCGACATCGTCGTGGAAGTCATCGGCGGCGTCGAACCCGCCAAGAGCTTCGTGCTCGCGGCGCTGCACAGCGGCAAGACGGTCGTCACCTCGAACAAGGAACTCTTCTGCAAGTATTGGTACGAACTCGAAAAGGCGGCGCGCCGCACCAACGCGGGGCTGTACTTCGAGGCGAGCTGCGTGGGCGGCGTCCCCATCATCCGCACCCTCGTCGACGGGATGCAGGCCAACGTGCTGCACACCCTCACGGGCATCATCAACGGCACCACCAACTACATCCTGACGCGCATGACGCGCGACGGCATCGACTACGCCGCCGCCCTCAAAGATGCGCAGTCGCTCGGCTATGCAGAAAAGGACCCGACGGCAGACGTCGAGGGCTTTGACGCCGCGTACAAGCTGTCCATCCTCGCCAGCCTCGCCTTCCACACCAAGGTCCCGCTGGACAAGGTGTACCGCGAGGGCATCGCCGGCCTGCACACCCGCGACATCGCCTACGGCGAAGAACTCGGCTACGTCCTGAAGCTGCTCGCCATCGGCAAAAACGACGGCGCGGGCCGCATCGAAGTGCGCGTGCACCCCGCCTTCATCCGCAAGGACCACCCGCTCGCCTCCGTCAGCGACAGCTTCAACGCCGTCTTCCTGCAGGGGGACAGCGTGGGCGACATCATGCTCTACGGCCGCGGCGCAGGCGCCCTGCCCACGGGCAGCGCCATCGTCTCCGACGTCATCTACGCGGCGACGCACACCGACCACAAGTACGCGACCTTCAAAAACACCCAGCTCGCGGAAAAGGGCGTCAAGTTCGTGACCGACTTCCAGAGCCGCTACTACATCCGCTTCACCGCGCGCGACCGCGCCGGCGTGCTCGCCAAAGTCGCGGGCATCTTCTCGCACTACAACATCAGCATCGTCGATTTCGTGCAGAAGGGCGAAGAGATCGAAAACATCCCCATCATCCTCATCACG
Source organism: uncultured Bacillota bacterium (assembly GCA_949287895.1). Lineage (GTDB taxonomy): Bacteria > Bacillota > Clostridia > Christensenellales > Borkfalkiaceae > Borkfalkia. The sequence goes on along the minus strand of CASEIS010000129.1, from coordinate 21 downwards.
CACGAAACGGGCGAACTGTCC
>CASEIS010000128.1 GCA_949287895.1 uncultured Bacillota bacterium | reverse complement strand
CCGCCCCCGCGCCCGCCGCGGGCGAAACGGACGCGCGCGCCGAACTGTTCCGCTGCATCCGCCGCGGGCTGCCGCAGGCGGCCGCCGCCTGCGCGCAGCTGCTCGAAACGAATGCGCCGCTCGACGTCGTCAACGACAGCCTGATCCCCGCCCTCAACGAGGTGGGCGACGACTACGAAAAGGGCGTGCTCTTCCTGCCCCAGCTGATCGCGGCGGCGGAGAGCGCCAAGCTGTGCTTCGACGAGGTGAAAAAGAAGCTGCCCGGCGGCGGCGCGGCGCGCGGCAAGATCGTGCTCGCCACCGTGAAGGGAGATATCCACGACATCGGCAAGAACATCGCCCGCACCGTGCTCGAAAACTACGGCTACAAGGTGGTCGACCTCGGCAAAAACGTGCCGCCCGAGGCGGTCGCCGAGGCGTGCGAGCGGGAGGGGGCGAAGCTGTGCGGTCTCTCCGCGCTGATGACGACCACCGTGCCCGCGATGGAGCAGACCATCCGCCTGCTGCGCGAGCGCTGCCCCGGCTGCCGCGTGATGGTGGGCGGCGCGGTGCTGACCGCCGGCTTTGCCAAAAAGATCGGCGCCGATTGGTACTGCAAGGACGCCAACGCCGACGTCAAGATCGCCCGCTACCTCTTTGAGGGGGGCGAAGAAGTGCCGACGCTGTAAAAAGGGCGCCCCTCCCCTGCCCCGCCGCCCGCGGTCCCGCTCTTTGCGGCGCGTTCGGAGAGCGGGCGCAGCGAGGGCGAAACAAAGACAGAAGACGGGGCCTTCCGCCGTGCGGCGGAAGGCCCCATTTTTTGCTGTCGTCCTCATACTTTGGCCGGCAAAAGGCGCCCGTCCCCTGCGGGGCGGGCGCCTTTGCGGCGAGAAGGCGCGCGCGGGGCGGCCTTCCCCTTTATTCCTTGTTGTGCTTGCGGTCGACGTACGAGGTGTGCAGGATCTCGTGCGCGACGTACGAGCCGGGCTCGCCGAAAAACTCCTTGTACAGCGTGTGGATGGCGGGGTTTTCGTGGCTCTTGCGGATCTTGGAGGAGGCGTCCTCGTCGTACAGCGCCTTGGCGCGCGCCGCGCGCAGGTCGACCTGGCGGCGGGTGAAGGCGCTCTGGATGGGCTGGCCGCCGCCGTTGACGCAGCCGCCCGGGCAGCACATGACCTCGACGAAGGTGTAGTCGCACTCGCCCTTTTTGATCTTTTCGCAAAGCTGCTTGGCGTTGGTCAGGCCGGAGGCGACGGCGACTTTGACTTTGACGCCGTTCAGGTCGTACTCCGCCTCTTTGATGCCCTCGATGCCGCGCACCTCTTTGAACTCGACGTTATCCAGCGGCTTGCCGGTCAGCTCTTCCGCCGCGGTGCGCAGCGCCGCTTCCATGACGCCGCCCGTCGCGCCGAAGATGACGCCCGCGCCCGTGAATTGGCCGAGCGGGTCGTCGAAGGTGGTATCGGGCAGCTCGTTGAAGAGGATGCCGCTCGTCTTGATCATCTTGGCGAGCTCGCGGGTGGTGAGCACGGCGTCGATATCGGGGTAGCCGCTCGCGTTTTCGTGTTCGCGCGTGCGCTCGAACTTTTTCGCCGTGCAGGGCATGATGCCGACGACGTAGATATTTTTCGGGTCGATGCCCTCCTTCTGCGCCCAATAGGTCTTGACCGTCGCGCCGAACATCTGCATGGGCGACTTGCAGGAGGAG
>CASEIS010000127.1 GCA_949287895.1 uncultured Bacillota bacterium | reverse complement strand
ATCTTGCTGTGGAAATACGAGCTGCAGATCTACCTCGGCGCATAGCGCGGGCAGGGCGCGGCGGCATCGCCGCGCAAGGACAGAAAAAGACGGCCGCGGCGCCGCCCATTTCGGGCGGCGCCGCGGCCGCTGTTATGCAGTCATACCTTTTTCAGAACAAAAAGAAGCTCAGGATGAGCAGCACGATGACGCCGGGGATGCCGAACAGGCCGGAGACGAGCCCCGTCCACCAGGTGATGGGGATGTCGACGCCCGGGATGAGGCGCAGTAGAAAGATGAGCGCGATGCCGATGACGGCGTTGATCGCGAACTTTAAGATGGTCTTGATGCTGAATTTGAGCAGTTTGAGAACGATGGCGAGCACGATGATCGCCGCGATGCCGACGAGAATGGTCTGTAAAATATCCATAGATTTGCCTCCCTTGATTTTTTCGGCGCCCGCGCCCGCCCGTGCGGCGCCCGCCGGCCCCTCTATCAGTATAACACAAAGGCGACCGCGTTTTGTCGGAAGCGGGCGCATTTTTTTTGTGAAATTTTTTCCGCCGCCCCCGCCGTCCTCCCTGCGGCGGCGGACAAGCCGCCGCCGCGGGCAAACGGGGCGAAAAAGTTGGAGAAAAAAGTTTGGGAGAAAAAAGTTGAGGCCCTCCCGCCGCACGGCGGGAGGGCCGCTTTTCCGTTTTTCTATTTATGCGCGCGCCCAGGCGAAGGTGCAATACCGCTCCGCCAGATATTCCGCCGCCTGTGCGGGAGCGGAAAGGTCGGCCGCAGCGATCGGCTCGCCGCCCACGCTCCAGCCGCTCGCGCTTTCAAATACGGCGCTCGTCAGCCCCTCGCAGGCATAAAACGCATTCTCCCCGATGGCAGTGACGCTGCCGGGGATGGTGACGCTCTGCAGGCTGCTGCAGCCGCTGAACGCCAGCGCCCCGATCGAAGTGACGCCGCGCGGGATGGCGAGGTCGGTCACGCGCTGCCCGTTCAGGTACAGCTCCTGCGCGTAATACAGCGGGTTCGCATCGAGGCCGTCAAAATCGATGCCGCACCAGGCCGCGACGTCGTCGACATACACGCTCTCCAAGCCCTCGCAGCCGCTGAACGCCAGCGCCCCGATCGAAGTGACGTCGCTGCCGACGGTGATGCGCTGCAGGCTGCCGCACCGATAGAAGGCGTGGTCGCCGATCGAGGTGACGCCGCTGCCGACGGTGACGCTCTTGAGGCCGTCGCAATTTTGAAAGGTCCACGCCCCGATCGAGGACACACCGCGCGGGATGGAGAGGTCCGCCAGGCCGTCGCAGTTCATGAACGCGCCCTCGCCGATCCACGCGACGCTGTCGGGGAGCGCGATGCTCTCCAAATCGACGCAGTCGGAGAAGGCGAACGCCCCGATGGACGCGACGCCGCTGCCGAGCGCGACGCGCGCGAGGTCGCCGCAGTCGCTGAAGGCGTGGTCGCCGATGGATGCGACGCTGCCGGGGATGGAGATGCCCGTGAGGCCGCTGCCCGCAAACGCCCGGTTGCCGACGGCGGTGACGCTGCCCGGGATGACGGCGCCCTTCAGGCCGCTGCACCCATCGAAGGCGTAGTCTGCGATCTGCGTGACGGGCTTGCCGTTATAGTCGCCGGGGATGACGATCTCGCCCGGGAGCTGCGACGTCTGATCCCACGCGACCGCATAGCCGCCCGCCGCCTCGGTAAAGGTGAAACAGCTGCTGTCCGTCGGCGGCTGCGGCTCGCCGCAGCGGGTACATACGCCGTACACATAGTCGTGCCCGAGCGCGGGGACGGGGCGCGCCTCGACCGCGCCGCAGCCGGAACAGGCGCGCCGCTCTTCCCCCTCCTCCGTGCACGTCGCGGAGGTGACGACTTCCCACGCGCCGAAGGTGTGTTCGTGCGGCGCGCAGGTCGCAATGCCGACGGCGAGCGACGCCGTCAGCAGCAAACCAAACGCCGCCAATAAAAATTTTTTCATATTCTTTCCTCCTCGCTTCGATCTCTCCTCCGATCGCGCCCTTGATGGCGCTTTCAGTATAGCACGCCATGCCGCAAAAAGCAAAGTTTTGGCCGCCCTTTGATCTCGCTCGAAAACGAGCGGGCAAACGGCGGGCGGGGCGCGCCGCCCGTGCGGCGCGCGGGAGCGGACATCTTTTGCCGCGCGGCGGGCCTGCTTCTGCACAAAAAACTGCCGAAAAAGCATTCCCGCTCCCAAAAGCCGCCCCTGCCCCGCCGGCAAAGCAAAAGCCCCGCGGCGACGCCGCGGGGCTCGGGATTTTTACATTACAGAGGCTGCGCCTCCGCTTTGGGGCTTACTCGTAGTCGACGACGTTGACCCACTTGGCGAGGAATTCCTGCTCTTCGGGCACGGCCTTGGTGGTCTGGCTGGCGGCGACGATGGGCAGGGCCTTCTGCACGAGCTGCTTGGCGATGCCCGTCTTTTCGCAGAAGAGCTTGAGGTACTCCTCGGCGATGTCATCCTTGCCCTCGAGCTTGAACAGCAGGTAGGTGCGGGCGGCGTCGCAGCGGGCGTTGCCCTGCGTGGCGTGCGCCCAGTCGATGATGAACTTGCGGCCATCCGGGCTGACGATGATGTTGCCGGGGTTGAAGTCGCCGTGGCAGAGCTTGTCGTGCGCGGGCAGCGAGTCGAGCAGGATGTGCAGGTCGTAGCGGGTGGTCTTGTCGAACTTAGTCGACGAGATCTTGCGGTGCATCTTGTCCTTGAGCTTGGTCAGCAGAGGGACCTTCTGGTTGAGCACTTCGACCTGCAGGTCGACGAACTCTTCGAGATACTGCTGCATATTGTCCGGATTTTCGTCCATCAGCTGCTGCAGCGTCTTGCCGTCGACAAAGTCGAGCACGATCGCCCACTCGCCGTTGACCTTGGTCACTTCGTGCACGGCGGGAACGTTGAGGGAGGTGCCCTCCTCGACGCGCGCGGTGTTGAGCGCCTCGTTGAGGACGTCAGACTTCGGATACTCGCTGTTGAACAGCTTGACGAGCGTCTTGCCTTCGCGGTAAATGGTCTTTTTGCTGGTTTTCTGGATGATTTCTGCCATGGTAATTCCCCTCCTTATTCTGCTTATTTACCGTAGTAGCACTTGAGATACATCTCTTTGATCTCAGAGATGAGCGGGTAGCGGGGGTTCGCGCCGGTGCACTGGTCGTCGAACGCCTGCTCGCTCATTTCGTCGAGGCGGGCGAGGAAGTTCTGCTCGTCTACGCCGTAGTCTTTGATGGTCTTCTTGATGCCGACCTTCGCCTTGAGCTCTTCGATCGCCTTGATGAGGTTCTTGACCTTCGCGTCGTCGTCTTTGCCGCCCAGGCCGAGGAACTCGGCGATCTCCGCATAGCGGCGCTTTGCGTGCGGGTATGCGTACTGCGGGAAGGTGCCCATCTTGGTGGGAACTTCTGCGCTGTTGAAGCGGATGACTTCGCTGATCATCAGCGCGTTGGCGATGCCGTGCGCGATGTGGTGGAATGCGCCCAGCTTGTGCGCCATCGAATGGCAGACGCCGAGGAATGCGTTCGCGAAGGCGATACCTGCCATGCAGGAGGCGTCGGCCATCTTTTCGCGCGCTTCGGGGTCGCTTGCGCCGTTCTCGTACGAGCGGGGCAGGAACTCGAAGATGAGCTTGAGCGCGACGAGCGCCTGACCGTCGGTGTACGGGGTCGCCATGATGGACGCGTACGCCTCGAGCGCGTGGGTCATCGCATCGATACCGGTCGCCGCCGTCAGGCCGCGCGGCATGCTCATCATGAAGTCAGAGTCGACGATGGCCATCTTCGGCAGCAGCTCGTAGTCGGCCAGAGGATACTTGATGCCCGTCGTCTCGTCGGTGATGACGGCGAACGGCGTGACCTCGGAACCGGTACCTGCGGAGGTCGGGATGGCGATGAAGTAGGCCTTTTCTCCCATCTTCGGGAAGGTGTACACCCTCTTGCGGATATCCATGAAGCGCATCGCCATGTCGAGGAAGTCGACTTCGGGATGTTCATACAGCACCCACATGATCTTGCCGGCGTCCATCGCGGAGCCGCCGCCGAGCGCGATGATCACGTCCGGCTGGAAGTCGGTCATGAGCTTTGCGCCCTCCTTCGCGCAGGCCAGGTTGGGGTCGGGCGCGACGTTGTAGAAGCAGGTGTAACGGATGCCCATTTCGTCGAGCTTGTCGGTGATGGGCTTGATATAGTTGTTTTTGTACAGGAACTCGTCGGTGACGATGAAGGCGCGCTTCTTGTCCATGACGTTCTTGAGCTCGTCGAGAGCGACGGGCAGGCAGCCGCGTTTGTGGTAAACTTTTTCAGGCAATCTCAGCCACAACATATTTTCTTTCCTCTCCGCTAAGGTCTTGATGTTCAGAAGGTGCTTGACGCCGACGTTTTCCGAAACCGAGTTGCCGCCCCACGAGCCGCAGCCCAGGGTGAGCGAAGGGGTCAGCTTGAAGTTGTAGATGTCGCCGATGGCGCCCTGCGAAGAGGGCATGTTGATGATCATGCGGCAGGTCTTCATCGCTTCCTGCCACTTCGCGATCTTGTCTTTGCCCTTGATGGTGTCGATGTGCAGGGATGCGGTGTGGCCGTAGCCGCCGTCCGCGATCAGGCGCTCTGCCTTGGCGACGGCGTCGTCAAAGTCCTTCGCGCGGTACAGGGCGAGCACGGGGGACAGCTTTTCGTGCGCGAACGCCTCGTCGAGAGAGACGCTCTCCACTTCGCCGATGAGGATCTTCGCCGTGTCGGGCACGGAGAAGCCGCAGATCTCGGCGATCTTGGGCGCGCGCTGGCCGACGATCTTGGCGTTGAGCGAGCCGTTGATGATCATCGTGTTGCGGACCTTGTCCTTCTCCTCGTCGTTGAGGATGTAGCAGCCGCGCTTGACGAACTCTTCCTTGACGGCGTCGTAGACGGCGTCTTCGGCGATGACAGACTGCTCGGACGCGCAAATGAGGCCGTTATCGAAGGTCTTGGAGTGGATGATGGAGTTGACGGCGACGGTGATGTTGGCCGTCTCGTCGATAATGGCGGGGGTGTTGCCCGCGCCGACGCCCAGGGCGGGTTTGCCCGAGCTGTACGCGCTGCGGACCATGCCGGGGCCGCCCGTCGCGAGGATGATGTCCGCCGTCTTCATCAGAGTGGTGGTCATCTCGAGGGAAGGGACGTCGATCCAACCGATGATGCCCTCGGGTGCGCCCGCCTTGACGGCCGCTTCGAGCACGACCTTCGCCGCGGCGATGGTGCAGCCCTTTGCGCGGGGGTGCGGGGAGATGATGATGCCGTTGCGCGACTTCAGGCAGATGAGCGTCTTGAAGATCGCGGTGGAAGTCGGGTTGGTGGTCGGGATGACCGCGGCGACCAGGCCGATCGGCTCGGCGATCTTTTTGATGCCGTAAGAGGCGTCCTCTTCGATGACGCCCACCGTCTTCATGTGCTTGTACTTGTTGTAGATGTACTCGGCAGCATAGTGGTTTTTGATGACCTTATCCTCGACGATACCCATACCGGTCTCGGCGACAGCCATCTTCGCGAGGGGGATACGCTGACTGTTGGCAGCCAAAGCCGCGGCGGTAAAGATCTTATCCACCTGTTCCTGGCTGTAGGTAGCGAAAATTTCCTGCGCTTTTTTGACCTGCTCGATCTTCTGCATCAAAGCTTCGACCGAATCGACGATCTGTTCGTTGTCCATTTGACCTTCTCCTTGATTTATTTTTCGTTGTTTAATATCTCCGCGAGGCGCTGCGACAGGATCGCGAGGGATGCTGCCATATCCTCGTTTTTGACCGCAATGTTTTCGGGCAGGGAGAGATGCACGGGCGCGAAGTTCCATATGGCGCGCACGCCCCCTTCCGCCAGCTGATCGGCGACCGACTGCGCCGCCCCTTTCGGGACCGCGATGATGCCGATGCGCACGTTCAGCCTCCGCACCAGGTGCACCAGCTCGCGCACGTCGAACACGCGCACGCCGCCGATCGCCCTGCCGATGCGGGCGGGGTCGCAGTCGAACGCGGCGACGATGTTCAAACCGTAATTTTTGAACCCGTCGTAGCCGACCAGGGCGGAGCCGAGCCCGCCCGCGCCCACCAAAACCGCGTCGGACACGTTGTCGTAGCCCAAAAAGCGGTCGATGTCCGCGATCAGATCTTCCACGTCAAAGCCGAGCTTCGGCTTGCCCGCGACCGAACTGATGACGGCGAGGTCCTTGCGGACCTGCACGGCGCTCAGGTGCAGTTCTTCGGCGATGGCGGTGGAGGACACCGTCTTTTCCCCTTCTGCCTTCTTTTCCGTCAGATACCGGTGATACGCGGGCAGACGGCCGATCGTGGCTTTGGATACATTCGCCATGTCTTTGTTGTTGCCCATCTTTCACCCTTCGATAATCGATATTTTTTTATTGATATCTTTTTATCGATTTAATCATAACAGAATCGCGGCTGTTTTGTCAAACTCTGAAAACAATTTTTTGAAAAGGCTCGATTTTTATCGAAGCGCACGCATTTTGTGCGTTTTTGACACCCGCTATGCCTGCATTCCTATGATACCACGGTTTGCAAAACTTTTCAACAGTTTCGCGAAAAAAACCGCCGCTGGTGCGGCGGTTTTTGTTTTATTTGGTGAAATCTTCGATGACGGAACGGACGATCTCCTCCGTTTCGGCGCAAATGCGCGCCTCTTCGCCCTGCGGCGTAGAGCCTGCGCGGGCGTTGCGCCCCTTGGCGACGCGCGCGCGCACGAAGCGGGTCGTACACACGGCCAGCACGACCAGAAGCACCAGCGCGACGGCGAGGCAGATGACGGCGGGGATGAGGATCTGCCAGCCGGGCACGAGGTTGATGCACATCGCGAGCACCCCGCCCGCGACGGCAAAGAGGGCAAACAGCGCCAAAAATACCGCGAACAGCCGCAGCGAGAGCTTGTACTCGCGCAGGACGGCGGGGCGCGCCGCGGCGCGGATGCGCTCGTCCTCCGCGTTCAGCTGTTCCTGCCGCACGGCGCACTCGTCTGCCTGCCGCTCGAGGCGGGGCACATAGCAGGCGGCGATGGCGGCGCGTTCTTCCGGCTTCATGCGGCGCAGCGCCTTGTCGTACGCCTGGCGGCAGTCGTAGACGGCGGAAAAATCGGTGAAGTCGCGCGTCTGCACGCGCACCACGCCGAACCACGGCCGCCAGTCTGCCCCGTAGAGGGCGCCGCTGTCCAGATATTTTTCTCCGGCGGCATCCAAATCGCCCGCCGCGTACAGCGCCTCCGCCTCCTCGTACAGCCGCTGCGCGCGCAGGCGGCGGCCTTCGCGCTCCGCCTCGCTCGCAGCGCGCGCGGCCTCCT
>CASEIS010000126.1 GCA_949287895.1 uncultured Bacillota bacterium | reverse complement strand
GAACGGACGAGCTGGGAGACGATGACGCGCTCTGCACCGTTGATGATGAAGGAGCCGTTTTCGGTCATGAGCGGGAAATCGCCCATGAACACTTCCTGGTCGATGACCTCTTCCTTCACCTTGTTGACGAGGCGCACCTTCACGCGGAGGGGAAGGGCGTACGTCGCGTCGCGGTTGCGGCACTCCTTTTCGTCGTACTTCGGTTTGGCGCCGAATTCGTGGTCGAGAAAATACAACTCAAAGTGATCGGAATAGTCGGTGATCGGAGAAAAATCCTCGAACACTTCGCCGATGCCCTCTTCGATAAAATTCCGATAGGAATCTTTCTGGATCTCGACGAGGTCGGGGATGTCGATGACTTCGTTGATCTTACCGAATTTCCGTCTCTCTGTTTTGCCGTACTTTTGAATGGGTAAATTCATCAAACACACGCTCCTAAATTATTTTCGATTTCCCGGTACGCGAAACACCTCGGCGAACATTCGGCAGACGCGAAAAAATTTTTCGCTCATTTATCCTCCGCCTCTTTACAACTCCGGAGTTTTGCGGTATAATGTTGCCGTCGGGTGCCGAAAGGAAGCGCCCCGCCCGCACGGACTGTTTCCCTTTCCATATTATAAGAAGCGGGCACATCCGCACCGGCCGTTTTCCCTGCAAAAAGGGGGAAAACGGACAAAATGCACATTATACTCCATAATAGATACAGTTCGACATTATATTAAATTTCCAACAAATTGTCAACTTATTTTGCGGCCGCAGCCGCGAAATTTTTTCAAAAAAAACAAAATCGCCGCCCGTTCGACAGAAACGTTCACGGCCGCCCCAAACACGGCGGCCGATTTTTGCACCGCGGCGGCCGGGAGGTCATACTTTTGCGCATCGATAAGTTTTTGAAGGTATCGCGCATCCTCAAGCGGCGCACCGTCGCCGGCGACGCCTGCAAGGCGGGCAAAGTGAGCGTGAACGGGCGGGAGGTCAAGCCCGCCTACCAGCTGAAGGTGGGCGACGTGGTCGAACTTTCCTTCGCGGCGGGCAGCCTGAAATTCCGCGTGCTCGGGCTGAAAGAGACGGTCAAAAAGGACGAGGCGCCCTCCCTCTACGAGATCATCGCCTCACCGGGCGAGGCATGAGCGCGCGCTTTGCGGCCGTGCTCCCCGCCGCGGGCGTCGGCGCGCGCGCGGGGTTCGCGCAAAACAAGGTGCTGCGCCCCTTCGGCGGGGCGAGCGCGCTGCGGCGCTCTGCGTCCGCGTTTGCCCTTCACCCGCTGATCGATACCGTCGCCGTGTGCGTGGCCGAAGCCGACCGCGCGGCCGCCGCGCGGGAGACGGCGGGGCTGGACGGCGTCATCTTCGTGCCCGGGGGCGAGACGCGCACGCAGTCGGTAAAAAACGCGCTCGAGACGCTCGCCGCACTCCCCTGCCCGCCCGACTACGTACTCATCCACGACGCGGCGCGGCCCTTCGTCGGCAGGCGGCTCATCGACGGCTGCATCGAAACGGTGCGGCAGTTCGGCAGCGCCGTGTGCGCCCTCCCCTGCACGGACACTGCCGTGCGCGCGCAGAGCGGGTTCATCGCGGAGAGCGTGCCGCGCGAGGGATTGTTCACCGTGCAGACGCCGCAGGGGTTCGCCTTCCCCGCGCTGCTGGAGGCGTACCGCAAGATCGCCCCGGGGGACAACTTCACCGACGACGCGGGCGTGTATGCAAAATACGTCGCCCCGCCCCGCCTATTCGCGGGGGAGGCGCGCAACAAAAAACTCACCTTTGCGGAGGACTTTATCATGGACGAGACGCGCACGGGCATCGGCATCGACACGCACGCCTTCTGCGCGGGCGACCACGTCGTGCTGGGCGGCGTGCGCATCCCGCACGGGCGGGGTCTGCGCGCGCACAGCGACGGCGACGTACTCTGCCACGCCGTGATGGACGCGCTGCTCTCTGCGGCGGGGTTGCCCGACATCGGGCACTGCTTCCCCGATACCGACCCGCAGTACGCGGGCGCGGACAGCCTCGCGCTGCTCAAAGAGGTGCGCGCGCTGCTCGAAAAGGAAGGCTGGCGGGCCTGCAACGTGTCGGTATCCGTCGTCGCCGAGCGGCCCAAACTCGCGCCGCACATCGCGCAGATGAAGCGAAACCTCGCGGGCGCGTTACAAATTCAGGATAATGCCGTCGGCATCGCGGCGGGCACCAACGAGGGGCTGGGCTATCTCGGCCGCGGCGAGGGCATCACGGCGATCGCGAGCGCGCTGCTGCGCGGCGGCGCTTGAGACAGGAGAGGCGATTTATGGCAAAGACAAGATCGGTCTACGTATGCTCCGAATGCGGGGCAAAGAGCCCGCAATGGCTGGGGCGCTGCCCCGCCTGCGGCAAGTTCGGCACCCTCGTCGAAGAGATCGACGAGGCCGCCTCCGCCCCGCCCAAAAAGGAAAAGCGGGAGCGCTCGGCATACGCGCGGCGGCCGGTGCCCCTCTCGCAGGTCAAGGAGGAGCGCTTCGAGCGGATATCCTCGGGCATCGCCGAGCTGGACACCGTGCTGGGCGGGGGCATCGTGCCCGGCTCGCTCGTGCTCATCGGCGGCGACCCGGGCATCGGCAAGAGCACCCTTTTGACGGAGGTCTCCGCACACCTCTCGCGCGCGCACAAGGTGCTGTACGTCTCCGCCGAGGAGAGCTGCTCGCAGGTGAAGATGCGCTGTGCGCGTTTGAAGTTAGATTCAGACAACCTGCTGCTGCTCAACGAGACGTGCATGGAGGACATCGAGGAGGCGATCGAGGAGGAAAAATTCGTCGTGATCGACTCCATCCAGGCGGTGTACACGAGCGAACTCTCCTCCGCGGCGGGGTCGGTGGCGCAGGTGCGCGAATGCGCGGGCAAACTGCAGCGCATCGCCAAGAGCCGCGGCATCACCTTCTTCATCGTCGGGCACGTCACCAAGGAGGGCGCGCTCGCCGGGCCGAAGGTGCTCGAGCACATCATGGACACCGTACTCTACTTCGAAGGGGAACGGGAGGAGAACTTCAAGATCCTGCGCGCGTACAAAAACCGCTTCGGCTCTGTGCAGGAGGTGGGCGTGTTCGAGATGACGGGCGAGGGCATCTACGGCGTCTCAGACTACGCGGGCATCTTCCTCTCCGAGAGCCGCGGCGAGGCCGCGGGCAGCTGCGTGACCCCCTCGGAGACGGGCAACCGCTGCATGATGGTCGAGATCCAGACGCTGACGGCAAAGACGGCCTTCGGCCTGCCCCGCCGCATGCCGCTGGGCGTCGACTACAACAAACTCGCCCTGCTCATCGCCGTGCTCGAAAAGCGGTGCGGCCTCCCCTTTTACAACCTCGACGTCTACCTCAACGCGATGGGCGGCATCCGCCTGGGCGAGCCCGCCGTCGACCTCGCCATCTGCGCGGCGCTCGCGAGCGGGCACAAGAACCGCCCTATCGACAAGTACACCGCCGTGTTCGGTGAAGTGGGCCTGACCGGCGAGGTGCGCGGCGTGACCTTCGCCGAAAAGCGGGTCAACGAGTGCGTCAAGATGGGCTTCAAGCGGGTGGTCTTCCCCGCCAAAAACTTCAAGAGCGTCAAAAAATTCGAGGACAAGATCGAGCTCGTCCCCGTGCAGTACGTCGGCAATATGATCCGCAAGCTCTTCCCGACCGAAGAAAAAGAAAACGGTTAAAGTCTTCCTTGTCTGAAAGGGCGCCGCAAAAGCGGCGAAGTATGCCGCGCAGAGTACTCTGCAAACGGCGCATTTTCCGCCTTTCGGCCGCATTTTTTGAAAAAAGAACAGAAAATAAAAAAAGCGCCGCCGCGGCTTCAAGCCGCGGCGGCGCCCCTGTTTCGGCGCGCTCTTTGCCGACATTTTATAAATTGGTCAGGTAAAAGACTTCTTCTGCGGTGAGCTTGCGCACGGCGCCGCGCTCGAGAGAGCCGAGGCCCATGTCGCCGATCTTGATGCGCTTCAAAAAGACGATGTGCTTGCCGACCGCCTCGAACATGCGGCGCACCTGGCGGTTGCGCCCCTCGTGAATGGTGACGTGCAGCTTGGTGAAGCGCTTGTCCGCCGCGACGACGCGGACGCGGCTCTTGTTGGTCATCTTCCCGTCCAGCTCCACGCCCGTGCGCAGGCGATTGAGGTCTGCGTCGGTGATGCTCCCCTCGATCTTGACGAGGTAGGTCTTTTCGATCTCGTTTTTGGGATGGGTGAGGCGAAAGGCGAGGTCGCCGTCGTCGGTGAAGAGCAGCATCCCCTCGGTGTCGTAGTCGAGGCGGCCGACCGGGAAGAGGCGGCCCACCCCCTCGGGAAGAAGCTGCATGACCGTCTTGCGATCCTTGTCGTCTTTGACGGTGCAGACATAGCCCTTCGGCTTGTTCATCAGGTAGTAGCTGTGTGCGGTGCGGCGCTGCACGGGCTTGCCGTCGACGGTCACCTCGTCGCCGTCGGCGACGTCCTCCCCCAGCGATGCGGGCTTGCCGTTGACTTTGACGCGGCCCTCGGCGATCATCTTGTCGCAGGCGCGGCGGCTGGCGACGCCGCTCTCCGCAAGGTATTTGTTGATTCTCATTCTTTTCCTCAGTACTTTTCGGCGATCCCGCGCAAGATGTCGAGAATGCCCTTGTTCATACTCTCTATAGTAACGATTTTCTGAGAAAAAAGCAACTGTTTCGCAAAGAAAATCTGTAAATTTCCTACCGGCTGCCCCGCGCGGACGGGAAGGGCGAGCGCAGGCGGCAGCTCTTCCTCGATGCGTACGCGCGCGAGCTCCTCCTCCGCGAGCGGGTAGACGAAGTCTTGCGCGCAGCCGCAGCGGCAGAATTTGCCGCGCGCGTCGGTGGGGAGAAGGCGCGAAAAATCGGCGGCGCGGAAAAGGGTGCGCATGGAGTAGCGGGCGAACGCGCCGTCGAGCAGGTCGGCGCAGCGGGCGTACATATCCGGGCAGCCGAGCACGACGGCGACGGCGCGCATGCCGCCGCGCGACGCCGAGGCGACCAGGCAGCGGCCCGCCTCTTTTGTATAGCCCGTCTTGACGCCGTCCGCGCCCTCGTACGTTTACAGAAATTTATTCTTGTTGCGCAGCAGGCGCGCCCCCGCCCCGCCGTCCGGCACGGCGTGCGAGCGGCAGGAGACGATCGCGCAGAAGTCGGGGTCGCGCAGGGCGGCGGCAGCGATGCGCGCGAGGTCGCGCGCGGTCGTGTAATGCCCTTCGGCGGGGAGCCCGTGCGGATTGACGAAACGGCTGTCCTCCGCACCGCAGGCGAGCGCCGCGGCGTTCATGCGGGCGGCGAAGGCCTCGATGCTCCC
>CASEIS010000125.1 GCA_949287895.1 uncultured Bacillota bacterium | reverse complement strand
CAGGCAGCAGAGCAATGCGAGCGCAAAGGCGCAGCCGTATGCGAGCAGGCGCACGCGGTCGCCCTCACGCCGCTTTCCCTCGCCGTAAAATCGGCTGATCAGCGGCTGGCTTCCGTCGCCGACGCCCTGCAGCAGCATCTGCACGATGGTGATCGCGTAGGCGATGCAGGCATAGCAGGCGACGGCGGGGTTTTACGCGACGGAAAAGACGGCATTCTCCTACCTGTGCGTCTACTCCGAGCCCGCGCTCATGCTCGCGCTGCTCTTTGTCCTCCCCCTCTTTTGGGGGCAGACGGGCGTATGGTGGAGCGCCGTGCTCGCGCAAATTCTGACAGCCGGCATCGCCCTGCTGCTCCTGCTGCTTGCAAGGGGGAGCGGCGCGTCCGCGCCCGCCGCCCGCGCCTGACCGCCCGCCGTTACAAATTCAAAAAATACAAAGCGGACCTCGCCGAAGCGGGGCCCGCCTTTTTTATCCTTTGCCGTAAAGCAGCGCTCAGGCTTTGGGAACGATCAGCTCCATGTCCGAATCGGGATAGGAGCAGCAGGGATGCAGGTAGCCGAACTTGGCGTCGGCGAGGCGGCGCTTGTCCGCCCCCGCGAGGGAGAACTTGCCGGAAAGCAGCTTGCTGTGGCAGAAGCCGCAGCCGCCCGCGCGGCACTTGGCGGGGACGTGCAGGCCGGCGCGCTCCATCGCGACGAGGATGGTCTCGCACGCGTCGGCGGGAACAGTGTAGGTATCGAAGCCGACGTGCACGGTCAGCGTATGGCTTGCGGGCGGCACGTCGCGCGTGCCGACGCAGTTGGCCTCCTTTTTGATGCGGCGGGGCGGCAGGGCGAAAGAAGCGAGCTGCTTGTCGAGGTAGGCGTACATGGCGCCCGAACCGCACAGCATGGCGGTGAAGTCGCCGGAAACATACTTGCGCAGCAACTGCTCGCTGATGAAGCCGTGCTCGTAACCCGGCTTTTGTTCCTCGCTCAGAACGTAGATCACCTCGATCTTGTCCGAGCCCGCGGCGAGCGCGTCCAGCTCTTTATGGAAGATGATCTCATCCTCGCGATCGGCGCCGTAAAAGATGGTCAGGTCGTTGTCCTGCGTGCCGTCTGCGATCGCCTGCGCCATGCTGTAGAAGGGCGTGATGCCGCTGCCGCCCGCGATGGCGACGATGTGCTTCGCGTCCTTGACGGGCTCGTAGCAGAACTCGCCGCTCGGGTCGCCCAGCGTAAACACGTCCCCCTCCTTGGCGCGGTCGAAGAGGTAGCCGCTGAAGAAGCCGCACTTTTTCACCGTCAGCGAAACGCGCCGCCCGAGCGCCGCCTTGGGCGCGGAGGAGATGGCGTACGGGCGGGAGACGGCGCTGCCGTCCACGCCGCAGCCGAGCGTCACGTACTGCCCGGCGCGGAAGTAGAAGGGCCGCTCCGTCTGGAAGGTGTACGTCTTGGTATCCGCCGTGTTCTGCTCGATGTGCGCGAGCGTCGCCTTCTGATAGCCCGGGTGCAGGATGCGCGCCGTCTCGTTGACGCGGTAGCTCTTGGGCAGCGGCTGCGCCGATCCCTCCGCGAGCATCTTGCGGCGGTTGGGCACCAGCTTTTTGAAGCGAAGGAGATCCATAAATCCGAAGATCTGTTTTTTGAAGGTGAATGCCATGGTTTAGCCCTCCCTCTTGATGTCGCCGACCGTCTGTCGGCCGGAAATGTCGCCCGAAAAATAGGCGCTCGAATAGCCGGAGAGGCGCATCGCGTAGCCGCCCGCAAAGCGCAGGCCGCGCACGGTGTGATCCTCCGCCATCATCTGCAGGCGGGGCATCAGCCCGTCCCAATACTGCGACTCGTAGCCGTAGATGACGCCCTGCGGGTGGCCGCAGTAGCGGGCATACGTCATCGGCGTCGCCACCGAGATCTCCTCGATGTGCCCGCGCAGCTTGGCACCCGTATCCCTTTCAAAGCGGTCGATCATCTTGTTGGCGACGTAATCTTTGGTCTTGAAGTAGTTTTCCGGCGTCACGTTCGCCCAATCGTCCGACATATACAGCGTCGTGAAGTACATCATGCAGGTGCCCTTCGGGGAGGCATCCGGGTCGGCGCGGTTGAGGCAGACGGTCGCCTGCACGTCGTTGCTCTCGATGGTGCGCATCGCGTCGTACTGCGCGGCCGTATCCATCGTGTCGTACAGGAAGTAGTTGTGGTTTTCCACGCCCAGCTCGTCTGCGTCGGCGTCCAAGCCGAGGAACATGGTCAGCCCCCTGCCCGCGAACTTGCGCGCGTTGGTGGCGCGCACGTCTTGCTCCTTCACCCTGTCCAGCAGGCGGCCGAAGACGACGTGCGGGGCGCAGTTGGCCACGACATGGCGGGTGTCGATGCGCGTGCCGTCGTCGAGCAGCACGCCCGCGACGCCGCCGTCCTGCGCGTCCGTCAGGATGCGGACGGCCTCGGTATTCAGCAGCACGTCGCCGCCCAGCTCGCGGATGCGCTCGACGAGCGCGAGCGAGATCTCGTGCGAGCGCATCTTGGGCGTGCTCGCACCGCGGCGGATGTAGCGATTGACCATGCTCGCGTAGTGCACGAAGCTGAGGTCGTCGCAGTGGGCGCCGAGGTAGCACCAATAGGCGTTGAGGATATCCCGCGCCTTTTTGGGCATCTTGAGGGCGGCAAGCACTTCGTTCACCGAGTACGAGCCCGCGCGCACGAAGTTGCCGTACTTGCCGACCATCACTTTGGAGTCCGTATTGCCGTTGACGGAAGAGCTGTACGCCTGCGCGAGGCGCACTTCTTCGGCGAGGTCAAAAAACTTCTGCATCGAGGGGCGGCTGCCCGGAACATACTGCTCCATCTTGGCGATGAACGCGTCGACGCCGAAGGGCATGGTCGCGTCCAGCTTTTCTGCGCGCGAGAGGACGCGGTACGCCTCCGGGATCTGGATCCACTCGATCTTGTCCGTCACGCCCAGCTCGTCGAACAGGACGCGCACGTCGCCCGCGTTGTCCGCCGTGCCGAAGTCGTTGAGCTCGTGCAGAGACGCCTCGAACTCGAACCGACCGCGCCGGAAGCTGGTGGCAAAGCCGCCCGGCAGATTGTGCTTTTCCACCAGCAGCGTCTTTGCGCCGCCCTGCAAAAGCCGGATCGCCGCGACCAGCCCGCCGTTACCGGCACCGATCACCACTGCATCATACTTTTTCATGATCCACTCCTTTTGAAATGTAGTTGATGCCGCTTGCAGCGCCCGCGGCGGCAGCCGCGGCGCGCCGTACAGCGCTCTCTCATAAGTACGCTCTCATTATAAAGTATGGCCGCCCGTTTGTCAATGGCATTTTTGAAAATTCACGCCCCGCGCGCGTTACGCGACGCTTTTGGGCACCCGAGACATGCAAAAAGGGCGCGAGATGCGCCCCTTTATAATACAGGGCTCCCAAAAATTAACTCGCCGCAATGCGGCGAGAGCTATAGCACGAAGAACTTTTTGGGAAGAGGAGCCGCAGGCATAAAAGCAAACAAGACGGGTTACTACCCGTCCTGTTTGCTTTAACGCCTTGCGGCGACGATGGCGCAGAGAAAGGGATTTGAACCCTTGTTACCCTTATGGGGGTAAACACGATTTCGAGTCGTGCGCGTTCGACCGCTCCGCCATCTCTGCATTCCGTTTGTTTATTATACCCTATTCTTCAAAATTTGTCAATCTTTCGGGCAGATATTTTATGCACAATGTCGTCAAAATTCCGACGAGGGCGCCCGCCGCGATGCTGAACCCGCACACGAAAGGAAGCTGGACGAACAGCGAAGGCGCTTCCAGCCACAAAACAGCGACAGCCGTACGGGCGATGTTGCTGACGACGGCGCCCGCGATGCTCACGGAGATGAGCCCGACCTTGGGCGAGAAGGCCGCATACAGCCCCGCCATCGCGAGGTAGGCGCACAGGCTGCCCGCCAGGTTGAGCATGAAGGCGAACCAGCCGGTAAAGAAGGCGGTCAGGATATTTTTCGCGATCAGAAAGAGAAAGGCATCCCCCGCCCCGAAGCAGACGATGACGAAGAGCAGGAAACAGTTGGCCAGCCCCACCTTCACATACGGTGCGAAGGGCAGCAGCGGCGGCACGAGCGACTCGATGAGGAAGGTGACGCTCGCCGCCGCCAACAGGACGCCCAGCGCCGCCAGCCGTTTGGTCGTGAAGTGCCTTTTCATACGTCCGTCTCCAATCCGCCGCCCTCGATCTCGATGCGCAGCTCGTGCGGCAGGCAAAAGATCTCGCCGCTGTCCTTCTCCCCCATCCAAACGCACGACTTATCGGGGCAGTCGGCGCTCTCCACGCACACCTTTCCGCCGCGCACGCGAATGCGGTTATAATTTTCATGCGCCTCCCCCGCGTCGGCGGCGATGTGCGCCGTATCCCCTTCCACCCAAAAGAGATAGTCTGCGTCCTCCGCCAGCGAGGCGGTGAGCAGCTTTTCGTCGCGGAAGTAGACGGAGAAGCTGTCCCCCTGCTCCTGCGGAATGGCGAAGGCGACCGCGGTGCAGGCCGCCGTCAGCAGCAGCGCCGCCGCGAGGACGAGCGTGTCCTGCCAGGTGAACCACCACCGCTTGCGCAGGGCAGCGACCTTCTCCCGCCGCGTCATGACCCGCTCCGCTCCGCGACCGTGCGGATGTACTCGAGCTCGCGCGCGCAGGGAAGGACGGCGTCGGCCGCTTCCGCCGCGTCCGCCCGCTCGAAGATGTCCTCGATGGCCGTGCCGGGGCTGACCAGCGCCGCGTATTCGGTGCGGTTTAAGACGTCCATATCGCCGACGACGTAGTACTTCCAATCGGCGGTGATGAGGACGGCGGAGATGCCGTCCGTACGGGCGAGCTGCTCGTAAAAGGCGAGCGCCTGCGTGAGCGGCATGCAGAAGCCCGCCGTCGAATAGGCGTCTGCGCGCGCCCCCGCGTTGGAGAGGGAGCGCGGCACGGCGACCATCGCGCTGATGACGCCGTTTGCGGAGGGCTTGCCCGTGGCGGGGTCGATGATGTGCGAATAGATGCGGCCATCCTGCACATAGAAGCGGTAGGTATCGGCGCTGGTGCTGAGGGCGACGTCGGAAAGCCCGATGGCGAACAGCCCCTGGCTCGCACCGCTGCCCGAAGTGACGAGGGCGCGCGGGTTTTCGATGGCGGCGGTGTAGCCGAGTTCGGCATTCTCTCCCCGCTTTTGCCCCATGAGCACGATGTTGGACATGACGGACAGGATGGCGTCTGCAGAGGCGCCGAAGCGCTCGGCGAGCAGCGATGCCGCCGCGTCGCTCATATACCCCTTGGCGATGCCGCCGAGGTCGATGCGCGTGCCGCTTTTCGCCTTGGAGACGGTGCCGTCCTCGTACAGTGTGATATCGTCAAAGTCGGAGAGTTCGAGCGCCTGTGCGATCTCTTGGGCGGAAGGCTCGGCGCGCGGGACGGTGTACTGCCCTTCGAATGCGGGCGTGAAGCCCCACAGTTCGCTCAGGTTATACAGCGCGGGCGAAAAGGCCTCGCCCGTCTGCGCGTACAGCTCTTTGCAGAGGGAGAGGATGGCGTAGGTATGTTCGCCGACGGCGACCCGTTCCCCCGCCGCCGCCCCGTTGATGCGGGCGACGTCGCTGTCCTCGCGCTCGACGGAGATCTGGTCCTCGATGGCATGCAGAAGCGCGGCGACTTCAGAAGAAGCCTCCGCGCGCTCGGCCGAGGAGATGGCCTGTCCGCCGACATAGACGCTGCCCAGCGTAAAGCCGACGTAATATTCCGCCTGCGCCGGGGCGCAGGCAGCCAGCAGGAAGAGCGCCGCCAGCAGCAGCGACGCCGCCGCGCGCCCTATGCGGCGCATGCTTGCAAAACTCCGATCATTTGTCTCCGTAGAAGATCAGCCCGAGGGTGCCCGGCCCACAGTGGGATGCGATGACCGGCCCTACGATCTGGTAGTCGATCTGCAGATCGTCACCGAACTCCGCCTTCAGCGCCGCGATAAAGGCGTCGCCCACGTCGGGGCAGTCTGCCTGCAGCACCTCCACGCGGTAGTCGCGCACGTTGCAGTTGTGTTCGTGCATGATGCGGATGAACTCCGAAAAGACGCGCTTGGCGCCCTTGATCTTGCCAACGCTCTGCAGCGAGCCGTCGGGCATGATGGAGATCATCGGCTTGATGTTGAGCAGCTTGCCGAAGGTCGCCGTCAGGGCGGAGATGCGGCCGCCGCGCTTGAGGTAGACGAGGTCATCCACCACAAAGTAGACGACGGTGTGCGCGGAGAGCTCGGTGAGGTAGGCGTCCAGCTCGTCCATCGTGGCGCCCGCGCGGTACTTTTCCGCCGCGTAGCGCACCTGGAATCCGGAGCCGAGGCTGATGGACTTAGTGTCGAAGGTGCGGATCCGGCGGCCAGGGTACTTCTGCAGCAGGCCCGCGATGGCGCGGTCCATGCTTTGGAAGGTTGCCGACATCTTGTGCGAGAAGGTGATATAGTAGATATCCTGCCCCTCGCGCAGGACGGGCTCGAAGTAGTCGATATAATCCTGCTCGTTAATGGCGGAGGTCGTCGGCACCGCGCCCTCGCGCATGCGCTGATAGAAGTGCGCAAAGTCGGTCGCCTCGCCGAGGTCGTAATAGTACTCCTTGCCGTCGAGGACGTACGGCATACGGATCACGTGCAGGCCGAGTTCTTTGGCCGTCGTGTGCCACAGTTCACAGTTCGAGTCGCAAAACAGTTGATACATACTTTCCCTTTCCTTATGTTTTTCTGCTGCGGCGCAAAAGCACCTTTTTCATTATACCGTGTTTACAGGCCGTTGGCAACCGATTCGCGAAAAATCAGAACTTTTTATGAACAATTTTTTGTTTTTTGTCTCTTTCGAGCAGATAACAGTTGAGGATGACGCCCACGACGAAGCAAGTCATCAGCACATACAGCCACAGCAGGAAGAGGATGAGGAAGACTGCCGCCCCGTACAGCTTTTCGATGGAAGAGAAGCGGACGTAGACGGAAAAGCCGAAGGATGCGATGCCGCCCAGCAGCAGCGTCAGCAAACTCCCCCACACGACGTCGCTCACCCCCACGCGGTAGGGGCAGATGTAGACGTTGAGCAGGAGCAGCAGGGCGAATACGACGGCGCCGAACAGCGCGTAGACGGCGATCTGCGCCGCGAATGAGGGCAGGATGCGCGGCAGCAGCGCAGTGCCGAGCAGAAAGATGGACACCCCCGCCAGCAGGAGCAGCATGACCGCGAAGATGAGCACGAGGGCGGAAAGGCGGACGAGCAGTGCGGCCTTGCGGCGGCTGCACTCGTAGATGATCTCGCCGCTGCGGCGCATATGGTAGAACAAATTTGTCGAGGAATACAGCGTCGTCGCGAGCAGGACGACGGAGGCGCCCGCCGTGGCACTTTCGGCCGCGTCGCGAAAGTACAGGATGATCTCCTTGAAGTCGGCAAAAAATTCCAACTCGAGGATGGGCTCGTAGTCGATGTGCAGCTTGCCGAACAGCAGCGTCAGCCAAAAGAGGAAGGGAACGACGGACATGACCAAAAAGAAAGCCATCGTGCCCGCGAGCGTCGTATATTTTTTGGAGGAAAGATAGTTGAACGCGGCGCGCACCCCGCGCACCGCGCTTTGCAGCCGTCTGCGAACGCCGTTCATGCCGATAGTATATGCATTCGCGGCAAATTTTATGGAAATCGCCCTCTTTTACAGGGCAAAAGCCGCCCGCGGAGCGGGCGGCGAGCGTCAGGCGCGCCCCTTTTGCGCGAGCTCTTCTTTATAGTGCGCGCAGCCTGCGAGCAGCTCGTCGGCAAGCGTCTCTGCGGCGCCGCTCCCCTCGCCGCCCAGCAGGCGCACGATCTCCTGTTTGCGCGCCTCGCCGCGCAGCGGGGCGATGCACGTGCGCGTCTTCCCCTCCGCCGTCTCGTGCTTGGAGATGAGGAAGTTTTCGTCTGCCATCGCCGCGATCTGGGCGAGATGGGAGACGGCGATGATCTGCGTGTCGCGGGCGATGGCCGCGAACTTTTCGGCGACCACCTTGGCGGTGCGCCCGCTGATGCCCGCGTCGATCTCGTCGAAGATATACGTCGAAATGCCGCCCGCCGAAGTGCACGTCTTGATGGCGAGCATCAGGCGGCTCATCTCGCCGCCGCTGATCACCTTGTTGAGCGGCTTGAAAGGCTCGCCCGCGTTGGCGGAAAAGAGGAAGCGCATGGAATCGAGCCCCTCCGCCGTCGCGCGCGGCGCGTCCTGCGCGCCGTAGTCGGCAAATTCCGCGCCGAAGCGGGCGCTGCGGATGTTGAGTGTCTTGAGCTGCTCGGTCACGCGCGCGCAGAAGTCGTCGGCGGCCGCCTTGCGCGCCGCCGTGATCTTGCGGCAGACGGCGTAGACGGCGGCGTCGTTTTTGACGGCCGCGGCCGCGAGGGCGGCCGACTGCTCGTCGCTGTGCGAGAGCAGGTCGTACTCCGCGCCGATCTTGTCGCGGTAGTCGGCGATCGCCGCGACGCTGCCGCCGTATTTTTTCTTGAGGGAGCGGATGAGGTCGAGGCGGTTTTCCGTCTCCTCCGCGTCCCGCTCGTCATAGACGAGGTCCTCGGCGAGGGCAGAGACCGTCTCGCCGATGTCCTCCGCCTCGGCGGCGGCGCTCTCCAAACGGTCGCAGAGGGCGGCGTACTGCGCGTCGAGGCGGGCGATCTCCGCCATGCTGCGGCGGGCGCCGTGCAGCCCGTCGACGGCGGCCCCTTCCCCCGTCAGCGCCTCCGCGGCCTCCGCGAGGGCGCGGCCGATCTGTTCGATGTTCGCATAAAAGAGCTTTTTCGCCTCAAGGGACTCCTCCTCCCCCTCCGCGATGCCGGCACGGTCGATCTCGTCCATCTGGTAGCGGAGGATATCGAGGCGGCGGCCGCGCTCGGCGTCGTCTCCCCCCAGCGCCTTGCGCTTGGCGGCGATCTCACGCCGCTCGGCGAGCAGGCGAGAGAGCTCCTCCTTGGGCCGGGCGACGGCCTCCCCCGCCGCGCGGTCGAGCAGCGCGAGCTGGTTGGCCTCGCTGAGCAGGTAGAAGTGCTCGCTCTGCCCGTGCACGTCGACGAGGTGCGCCGTGACGCGGCGCAGCATGCCGGCACTGACCGGGCTGCCGTTGATGCGGCTGTCTCCCCGCCCGTCCGCGCGGTAGCGGCGGGAGATGACGAGGTCCTCCTCCGCGTCGATGTCCATCGCGCGCAGCTCGTCAAAGACGGGGCTGCCCGGCTGCAGGCGGAATACGGCGCCGACCGAACAGCTGTCCGCGCCGTGGCGGATCATCGAGCGGTCCGCCTTGGCGCCGAGCACGAAGTTGATGCTGTCCAAAATGACGGACTTGCCCGAGCCCGTCTCGCCGGAGAGGACGTTCAGCCCCTCCCCGAATTCGATATCGGCGCTCTCGATGAGCGCCACGTTGCGTATATTCAGAGAAGAAAGCATGGTTATTTGAGAAATTCGTTGAGCTTTTCGACGACGACCTGCGCCTTCTCCTCGCTGGACGCGACGATGAGCAGCGTGTCGTCCCCCGCGATCGAACCGACGATCTCGGGAAGGTTGAGTTTATCCACGATCATCCCGGCGTTGCTGCCGTTGCCGCGCAGCGTCTTGACGACCACCTGGTTGAGCGCGGGCTGGATGGAGAGCACGCACTCGCGAAAGAGGTTGTGCATCTTGGGCGAAATTTTGTTGTTGCCGTCGTCGATATAGGCGTAGCGGTACTTTTTGACGGCGCCCGCCACCTTAAAGAGGCGCAAGTCCTTGACGTCGCGCGAGACGGTCGCCTGCGTGACGGTGTACCCGCGCTTGTTCAGTTCTGCGCACAGCTCTTCCTGCGTCTCGATCTCTTTGGCGCCGATGATCTCGAGGATCGCCGCCTGCCTTCCGCTTCGCATTCCCATCCCTCCTCTATTTGCTCCACTTGTTCAGCTTGAACAGCAGCTTGTCGAAAAAGTTGCTGTCTTTGCGCTTGAGAAACTCGACGCCGAAGGGCGCCTTGCGCAGCACCGCCTCCTCGCCGCTCCCCATCGAAAGGACGAACTTTCCGTCGCAGAACAGGGAGAGCGCCGTATCTCGGTCGGAGAGGCGCACGGAAAGCGCGCTCGAATCGGCAAAGACGATGGGCCGGTTGTGCAGCGAGTGGGCGCAGATGGGCGTGAGAATGAAGGCCGCGATGTCGGGCGTCAGGATCGAGCCGCCCGCCGAAAGCGAATAGGCGGTCGAACCGGTCGGCGTGCTGACGATGACGCCGTCGCCGACGATCTCGTCCACCTTTTTGCCGTCGATGTGCGCGGTGACCGCGACGACGTTGTCATCCGCCGCGGCGCTGTAGCCGCGCTGAAAGACGGCGTCGTTGAGGGCGTAAAAGACCTGCCCGCCGACGCGCACTTCGAGCACGCTGCGCTTCTCCGTCTCCGCTGGCCCCTGCAGCAGGGCGACGGCCTCCGCCACCTGCTCCCCCTCGAACTCCGTCAAAAAGCCGAGGTTACCGGAATTGATGCCGAGCACGCGGATGCCCAGCCGTCCCGCCGCGATGGCCGCCTTCAGGATGGTGCCGTCGCCGCCGAGGACGACGAGCACGTCTACCCCGCCGATCGCCTCCACCTCTTCAAACACGGTGTGGGCGATGCGCTTCTTCTTCAAGAGGACGAAGAGGGCGTCGCAGATGGGCTTGTATTTTTTTGTCTCCCGATTACAATAGATGCCGACGTTCATGCAGATATTATACAATATTTTATACATTTATGCAATCAAAAAGCGAACATCTGTTTTCACTTTTTCCCTCTTGCAGCGCGCAAAAGCCGCCGCCCGATACGGGCGGCGGCGAAGTATGCTACGCATAGTACTATGCAAAAGCAGAAAAACCGCATTTTTGAGATGATTTCAATGCGGCCGCGGCTATTTTAACGGGAACGCTCGATCTTAATACGAGCGCGGGCCGCGCTTCTCCTCCCCGATATATTTGAGGACGCGGGCGGGCACGCCGCCGACGACGGCGCCCGCGGGCACATCTTTGGAGACGACCGCCCCCGCCGCGATGACGGCGTTATCGCCCACGGTGACCCCTGCGAGGATGGTCGCGTGCGAGCCAACCCACACGTTTTTGCCCAGGCGGATGGCGCCCGGGCGCATGCTGGCGCGGCGGGCGGGGTCGAGCATGTGGTTGAGGGTGGCAAAGACGACCTGGTGCCCGATCAGGCAGTTGTCGCCGATGTAGATGCCGCCCTGGTCCTGGAAGCAGCAGCCGGAATTGACGAACACGTTCTTCCCGAAAAAGAGGTTCTTGCCGAAGTCGGCATAGATGGGCGGAAAGAGGCAGAACCCCACCCCCGGCTCGCTGCCCGTCAGCCGCGCCACGAGGGCGCGCAGCTCCTCCGGGGTGTGGAAGCGGCCGTTGATCTCCGCCGTGATGCGCTGCGCCTCTGTCGCCTGTTCGCGCATCCATGCCTGCAATTCGTCCGCGTCGAGCAGCTCTCCCCGCCCCGCGATCTCCCTGTATCTCTCGATATCCAAAATATTCGCTCCTTCGGGCGCGCCCCTCTTTGACGGCGCTCCCCTGTCTCCCGTCCATTATACGAGGGCGGAGGCGCGCTGTCAAATACTTGTTTCGCATGAGGGGCATAGCCCGCCGCTATATGAGCGGCGCTCCCATGCCCGAGCCGAAGGCCGCGCGCAGCGCCCCGACCCTGCGGCGCAGCGCTTCCCGCGTGAGCGGGCTGCGGCGGGCGATGTCGTAGCCGTGCATCGTGCCGATCGTATCCGCAAAGTCGACCGCGACCCCCTGCGCGCGCAGCCGCTGCGCGAAGGCGGCAGCCTCGTCGTGCAGGCAGTCGAACTGCGCCGCCTCGATGTACGTCGGCGGGAAGAAGGAGAGATCCTCCCACGCGGCGGGCGAGCGGTACGCCCGCCCCTGCAAGTAGAAGCGCCACATCTTTTCGTTGAGGCGGGCATTCCACATGGGGGTATCCGCATAGTCCGCCATCGAGCGTGTCTGCATGCGGGCGTCCAGCACGGGATAGGCGAGCAGGAGAAAGCGCGGGCGCAGCCCGCACGCCGCCGCGGCGCGCACCGTTTCCGCAGCCAGGCAGCCGCCCGCCGAATCTCCGCCCACCGCGATGCGCGCGGGGTCGACGCCCCATGCCGCCGCATTCTCCGCGACGGCACGGTAGGCGGCGACGCAGTCGCTCTGCGGCTGCGGGTACGGGTGCTTGGGGGCGAGGCGATAGTCGACGGCGAATACGATGCAGCCCGCCCCTTCCGCATAGGCGCGCGCGTTTTGGTAATGGTAGGGCGCGGCGCCGAAGGCGAACCCGCCGCCGTGAAAGTAGACGAGGCACGGGAGCGGCCCCTGCGGCGCGCCCTGCGGGCGGATGCAGAGGGCGGGGACGCCGCCGAGGCGCACCCGCTCCGCGCGCGCCCCGCGCAGCCCCTTGGGCAGCAGAGGCAGCACGGCGGCGGCAATGCCGAACGCCGCCCTCCCGAAGGGCGGCACAAAGTGTGCGAAAAATCCGAAGCTGCGATCGATCGGGTACCTTTTCATACGCTCCTCCTCTCCGCCTTACCGGCGGCACTCCGCGTTCCCTTTGCGCGCCCGGGAAGGGCCGCCGCCCCGCCCCGTACAGACAAGCGGGGCGCTCCCCGCAGACGGGAAAGCGCCCCTCGCCCGCCCGCGGGCGGTGCTTCAAAAAATCTTATTTTTCGGGGAAGAGCACATAGAAGGTGCTGCCCTTGCCCACCTCGCTCTCGACGCCGAACTTGAAGTCGTGCTTCAGGAGGACGGTCTTGACGATGGAGAGGCCGAGCCCCGTGCCCTTGATGGGGCGCTTGTGCGTCTCGGCGGAGCGATAGTAGCGATCCCAGATGGTCGCCCGCTCCTCTTCGGGGATGCCCTTGCCGGTATCGGTGACGGTGAAGCGGAGCAAGCCCTTTTCGGCGGCGCGGTGCAGCCCGACGGCGATCTTTTTGTCCTCGCCCGTATAATTGACGGCGTTGCCGACGAGGTTATAGACGACCTGCTCCAACTTTTCGACGTCCCCTTCCGTATAGAAGCCGTCTTCGATGTCGCACGCGATGGTATAGCCCTGCGTCTCGACGAGGTACTCGAAGCGCTCGAGCACGGTGCGGATGAAATCGGAGAGGTTGATGCGGCGCAGCTTGAGCGTATCCATCCCCGAGCGGATCTTGGAGATGTTGAGGATGTCGTTGACCAGCGAAGTCAGCCTGTCCGACTCGTCGATGATGACCTGCGTGTGCTTGGCTCTCTTTTCGGGATCGGAACCGGAGATCTCCTGGATCATGGAGGCGTACGCCTTGATCATGGTCAGCGGCGTCTTCAAGTCGTGCGTGACGTTGGCGAGCACCTCTTTTTGCAGCTCGTCAGACTTGCCGATCTCCTCCTTGGCGTAGTCGAGCGTCTCGGCGAGCGCGTCCATCTCCGCGTAGGAGTACTCCCCCTTGAAGTTGACGGAAAAGTCGCCCGCAGCCATGCGCTTGGCGGCGCGCGTGATGCGCTTGATGGGCTTTGTCAGCCACAGCGAGAGCAGCGCCGAGAGCACGAGCGCGAGGAAGATGACGATGACCGCGATGGCGACGAGTTGCACGCGCATAGAGCCGAGCGCCGCCTCCGCGATCTGCGTCGAATAGTTGACGTACAGATAGATGTCCCCCGTCGTGTTCATGTCGACGGCGTACGCGCCCGCGGGATAGCGGGCGATATACACATAATTTTCGTTGCTGACGACGGCGGCGACGCCGCGCGCAGCGCTCTCGTCTTTGGCGATCGCGTCGTTGAGAAAGCTGACCGCGCGGCGAAACACGGCGACGTCCGGCTTTTCCGCCACGAAGCCGTAGCCGTCGGGGTCGACGTCTTCGGTCGGGTACAGGATACCGCCGGAAGTGTCGAGCAGGTACAGCGTCACGAGGCTGTTCTCGTTCATCGTCTGCACGATGTATTTGTTGATCTCGTCTTCGCCGCCCGGTATGTGCATCAGGAAGCCTACGCGGTCATACGCCTCCCGCCCGATATCGGTCAGATCGTCCGTCATCTCCGCGCCGAAAAAGACGCGCAGCAGCATGGTCTGGAACAGCCAGGTCAGGAGGATGATGACCGCGGCAAAGGCGAGGAAGCTCACCCACAATATGAAGTTGATGCCGTAGGCGCGGTGATGCTTTTTCCGCGCCGCGGCAGCCTTTGCTTTATGCTTCAAATTTATACCCCAGCCCGCGCAGCGTCACGATGAATTTGCGGTATTCGCCGAGGCTGCTGCGCAGCATCTTGACGTGCGTGTCGACGGTGCGGTCGTCGCCGTAGAAATCGAACCCCCACACGTCGGAGAGCAGCTTTTCGCGCGAGAGCGCGATGCCGTTGTTTTTGACGAGATAGAACAGCAGTTCGTACTCCTTGGGCGTGAGGTCGAGCTTTTTGCCGTCGACGTACACGTTGCGGCCCTTCATGTCGATCTCCAGCCCCTCGAACTTGAGCACCTCGCGCCCGGCAGCCGCGCCCGCCTTGTGCCGCTTGGTCACCGCCGCGATGCGCGCCATGACCTCCTTGGGCGAGAAGGGCTTGGTCACATAGTCGTCCGCCCCCACCTCGAAGCCGAACAGCTTGTCGTATTCTTCGCCGCGGGCGGAGAGCATGATGACGGGGATATCCTTGTACTTATGGATCTCTTTGACGGCCGAAAAGCCGTCGAGGGCGGGCATCATCACGTCCATCAGGATGATGTCGTAGTCGTTTTCCTTGCACATCTTGACCGCCTGGATGCCGTCCTCCGCTTCAAACGCCTCGTTGCCTTCAAACTCGATGTACTCGCGAAGCACGTTGCGGATCATCTCTTCGTCGTCCACGATCAGAACTTTCATCGTCGCTCTCCTTGTCGCAAAGGGCGCACTGCCCCCTTTTTTTTCGCCTTCATTATAAAGGAGCAATATTATTATAACACCATCGTTGCATGAAAAACAAGTGAAATTTCCTCTTTCTGCCTGCAAATAATGCGAACAAATGTTTGACTTTTGCGGGCGTTTGTACTATACTGGTGGCAAATGACCGAAGGAGGGAAGAGGCATGCTGGACGCAGAACGGCTGAAGATCCTGACGGAGAGCGCGAAGTACGACGTATCCTGCTCTTCGTCCGGCTCGGCGCGCCGCAACAAGGGCGGGCTGGGAGACGCGGCGCCCGCGGGCATCTGCCACTCCTTCACCCCCGACGGGCGTTGCATCTCGCTGCTCAAGATCTTGCAGAGCAACCGCTGTTCGTACAACTGCCTCTACTGCCCCAACCGCGCGGAGGCGGACGTGCCGCGCGCCTCGGCGACGCCGGACGAGATCTGCGAACTGGTCATCGCCTTTTACAAGCGCAACTATATCGAAGGGCTGTTCCTCTCCTCCGCCGTCGACGGCTCGCCCGACCGCACGATGGAGCGGATGCTCGAGACGGTGATCAAGCTGCGCAAGGTGTACAACTTCCACGGATACATCCACCTGAAGGGCATCCCCCACGCCGACCGCCTGCTCACCTCGCGCGCGGCGCAGTACGTCGACCGCATGAGCTTCAACGTCGAGTTCCCCTCCGAAAAGAGCCTGCGGCTGCTCGCGCCGCAAAAAAACAAGGACAGCGTGCTGCTACCCATCCGCCGCCTCGCCGAGGAAAAGAGGATGGACGGCGCCGAAAAGGGCAAACGGCGCAAGCTGTTTCTGCCCGCCGGGCAGACGACGCAGATGATCGTGGGCGCTTCTCCCGAGACGGACGGGCAGATCTTGCGGCTGAGCGAGGCGCTGTACCGCAAATTTTCGCTCAAGCGGGTGTACTACTCCGCCTATGTGCCCGTGGTGCGGCACTCTCTCCTGCCCGAAAAATGCACGGGGCTGCTGCGCGAACACCGCCTCTACCAGGCAGACTGGCTGCTGCGCTTTTACGGCTTTACGGCGAGCGAGCTGGCGCCGCCGGGCGGCAACCTGCCCGAAGAATACGACCCCAAGTGCGCGTGGGCGCTGCGCAATATGCAGCTGTTCCCCGTCGAGGTCAACCGCGCCCCGCTCGAGATGCTGCTGCGCGTGCCGGGCATCGGCTCGATGGGCGCCTACCGCATCGTCAAGGCGCGCAAGTTCGCGACGCTGCGCTTTGAAGACCTCGCGCGCATGCGCGTCGTGCTCAAGCGCGCCAAGCACTTCATCACCTGCGACGGAAAATTCTACGGCGAGGAGAGATTTTCCGCCGTGCGCACGCTGCTCGCCTTGGAGAGCCGCGAAGAGCGGTACGAGCAGCTCTCCTTTTTCTCCACGCCCGAGACGGCGCAGAGCGCCTTGACGGGGCAATTATGAGGATCTACCTGACCGACGGCACCGAGGGGTGCTTCTATACGGCGGCCTTTTCCGCCTGCACAGACCGCGGGTGCATCGTCACCTCCGCGCGCGCCTTCCAGCTGCCGCTGGGCGCCGAGACGGTGAACGTGACCGAGGACGAAGAGAAGCGGGAGCGGGTGCGGCGCAAGCTGCGCGCGCTCGACCCGCCCTGCCTGCGCGAGATCGGGCTGATCCTGCGCCGCGGCTGCGACACGCGGGAGATGACCGCCCTCACCTACCTGCGCCGCATCGTCAAGGCGGGCGGCCCGGTGCGCGACCGACTCTCCGACCCCGCCGTGCTCGAGGCGACGACGGAGCTGCGCAAGGTGACGGGCGAGGCGCACAACTTTACCGGCTTTCTGCGCTTTATGGAGGGCGCAAACGGCGTCTACTACGGTCCATTCGCCCCCGACAACGACATCCTCGAGCTCATCCTGCCGCATTTTTTGAAGCGCTTTGCCGCGCAGCCCTTCGTCATCCACGACACCGCCCGCCGCAAGGCCGCGCTCTACAACGGCAAGGACTGCATCCTCACGCAGACGGAGGAAAAGGTGAGCGTCGCCCTCTCCGCCTACGAGGACAGCTTCCGACAGCTGTGGAAGGAGTACTACAACTCCGTCAACATCGCGCAGCGGCCGCACGAGCGGCAGATGAAGGGCTATATGCCCGTCCGCTACTGGAAATATATGCCGGAAAAGCAGTGACCGGCCGATTATGTCTGACATAGTACCGCGGGCGCAAGATTCGCGTGAAACCTGTGCGTGACATAGTGAAGCGGCTGCGCCCCCCCGCAGATGCCGCCTGAAACAAATTAGAATCAAAATAAATTATTTTATAATAATTAGAATCAAAATATAAGGAGGCCGCAATGCTCGCCTATACCTATCTCGCCCAGGGGCGCTTCGCGCTCGTCGACAAAGAAAAGCCCGCCCTGCAGGATGCGGAGGACGCGATCGTCCGCGTGACGCTCGCCTCCATCTGCACGAGCGACTTGCACATCAAACACGGGAGCGTGCCGCGCGCAAAGATCGGCGTCACCGTCGGGCACGAGCTGGTCGGCGTCGTGGAGAGCGTCGGCCCCGCCGTACACGCCGTCCGCCGGGGAGACCGCGTCGCCGTCAACGTGGAGACCTTCTGCGGCAAGTGCTACTTCTGCGAGCGCGGCTATGTGAACAACTGCTCGCACCCCGAAGGGGGCTGGGCGCTCGGCTGCCGCATCGACGGCGGGCAGGCAGAGTATGTGCGCGTCCCCCTCGCCAACCAGGGGCTGACGCCCATCCCGCGCGGCGTGAGCGACGAGCA
>CASEIS010000124.1 GCA_949287895.1 uncultured Bacillota bacterium | reverse complement strand
CAGGCAGCAGAGCAATGCGAGCGCAAAGGCGCAGCCGTATGCGAGCAGGCGCACGCGGTCGCCCTCACGCCGCTTTCCCTCGCCGTAAAATCGGCTGATCAGCGGCTGGCTTCCGTCGCCGACGCCCTGCAGCAGCATCTGTACGATGGTGATCGCGTAGGCGATGCAGGCATAGCAGGCGACGGCGGGCTGCCCGTCATAAAACATACAGAAGCGGTTGATGAGCATGAGGGAGAGCATGGGGGAGAGGGTCAGCCCGAAGGGCGCGATGCCCACCCGCGCGATGGATGCGGCGCAGCGGCCGAAGCCGCGGAGAGAACCGAAGAAGGGGAGCTTTTTATACAGCAGGTAGGCGACGGCTTCGACGGCCGTGACCGCCTGGCCGATGATCGTCGCGATCGCCGCGCCTTCCGTGCCCGCATCCAGCACCCAGACGAACATATAGTCGAGCAGGATGTTCGTCAAAAATCCGGATACCATCGTCAAAAAAGCAAAGACCGTTCCGCCAGCGTTGCGGATGAGGGGGACGACGCCCGTCGCAAAGATCTGGAAGACGGCGCCCAAGACGATGACCTTCAGATAATCGACCCCGTAGGTATAGACGGCGCCCTCCGCGCCGAACAGGCGCATGACGGGTGCGGCCAAAAAGTAGCACAGCGTCATGGCGGCGCTCGCAAACAGGAGCAGCCACAGCGTCGCGCGCACATAGCGGGCGGCGGCGTTCTCGTCCGCGCTGCGGCGCACCGACCAGAGCACGGCGCCTCCCATGCCGATGCCCGTGCCGAGCGACTGGATAAGCGACACGACGGGGAAGGCGACGTTGATGGCGGACAGGCCGGCGTCGCCGATGCTCTGCCCGACGAAGAAGCCGTCTACGATCGCGTAGACGCCGGACAGCGCGAAGGCGAGCACGGAGGGGACGACGTATTTGGCAAACGTTTTGCTGACGGACATAGAGGCCTCGCAGAAAATGTCAGACGGCTAAAAAGTGGATGAGTTCAAAGAGAAACACCGTCGCGATGGCGGCTACGGATACGACCAGCAGCCCGCGGCGGAAATAGGAGAGCACGAGCGCGACGGCGGTGCCGGCGATGCCCGACCAGATCCAGCCCGTCGAAAAGAGCACGCCGGGGAAGACCATCACCGCGAGCACGCTGTAGGGCAGGTAGTAGAGGAAGGAGCGGATAAAGCGGCTGCGGATGGGTTTTTTGACGAACAGCAGGCCGATGGCCTTTGTCACGTACGTCACGCCGAACATGACGGCGCAGCCGATCAGCATGGAAGGCAGGTTCATCTCTCGCCTCCCTTGCCGTCTTTGCCGCCGGCATCCGCATCGCCCGCAGCGGCACTTGCGGCCTCAGCGTCGTCTTCCTCTTCCTTGCGGGGGAAGAGGAGGGATATGATGACGGTGCAGAGGACGGAGCAGACGATGATGTTGACGCCGCTGGGCAGCGCCTTGAGGGCGGGAACGAAGTAGAATACGCAGCTGAGCGCGATGGTCGCTGCCAGAAGCAGCAGCACGCGGCGGTCGTCGCGCGCGGGCGGGATGATAATGGCGACGAACATCGCGTACAGCGAGATGGAGAAGGCGTTCATGATCATCGCATAATATTGCGCGCCCGTCTCGCCCGAAAGCAGCGTTCCCAGCAGCGCGCTCAGCGCCGCGCCGAGCACCGTGCCGCCCAGCCAGCCGACATACGAGCAGCTCATCAGCCCCATCAGGTAGGAGAAGGTCAGCTTCTTCGGCTGCCGCACGGCGACGGCGTAGTTTTCGTCCGTCACGCCGAAGGAGACGACGGCACGCTTCCAGAGCGGGAAATCGGGCTCGAGCTTCTGCGCGATGGATACGGACATGAGTGCGTAGCGGATGTTGATGATGAGCATGGTCGCCAGCAGCAGCCCGACGTTCGCGCCCGCGGCGATCAGGTCTGTCCCCGCGACCTGCCCCGTGCCCGTAAAGTTTGTCGCCGAGATCAGGATGGGGAACCAGGCGGGGAAGCCCTGGCCGATGGCGCGGATGGCGTAGGCGAAGGCGACGGGCATATAGCCGAGCGCGATGGGCAGCCCGTCTTTCAGTCCTCGTGTAAAATTCATAAGACGCGTCCTTTGTTGGAGTGAAACGCAACCATTATACCATAAAAAGCGCGCCATGTATAATGTTTTCCGCAAAAAATTGAGCTTTGCGCCCCGCACGGTTTGATTTCGCCGCGGCAATATGCTATAATATCCAAAATAAGCAAAACAGGTTGGTGACTGAATGTATTGGGCAGACCAGTTGGCGGATGAGATCATCCGCAGAAAGCCGGACAAAGAAGAATATGTCTGCGCGGCGGGCATTTCTCCCTCCGGTTCCGTGCACATCGGCAATTTCCGCGACATCGCGACGAGCTATTTCGTCTACCGGGCGCTGCTGCGCCGCGGCAAAAAGGCGAAGATCCTCTTTTCTTGGGACGAGTTCGACCGCCTGCGCAAGGTGCCGAAAAACGTTTCCGACTACCTCGGCAACAATTCGTACGAGCAGTATATCGGCTGCCCGTACGTCGATATCCCCGACCCCTTCGGCAAGGACGAGAGCTACGCGGCGCATTTTGAAAAGGAATTTATGGCGTCCATCCAAAAGTTCGGCATCCCGCTCGAGTATCACTACCAGGCGCAGGAATACCGCTCCGGCCGCTACGCAAAATATGTGATCTTCGCGCTGCAAAACCGCAAAAAGATCTTCGATATCCTCGACAGACACCGCACGCAGGACGCGACGGAGGAAGAGCGCGAAAACTACTACCCGGTCAGCATCTTCTGCCCGCATTGCCATAAAGATTCGACCAAGATCGTCTCTCTCTCCGAAGATTGCACCAAAGCGCACTATGTGTGCGAGTGCGGCGAGGAAGGGGACTTCGACTTCACGAAAGACTTCAACTGCAAGCTGCAGTGGAAGGTCGATTGGCCCATGCGCTGGATGGCGGAAGGGGTCGACTTCGAGCCGGGCGGCAAAGACCACGCCTCCAAAAACGGCAGCTACGACACGGCAAAGGACGTCTCGCGCGAGGTATTCGGCTACGAGCCGCCCCTCTTCCAGGGGTACGAATTCATCGGCATCAAGGGGAGCGTCGGCAAGATGTCCGGTTCGTCCGGCTTCAACATGACGCCAGACTTCCTCTTGAAGCTGTATCCGCCCGAACTCATCCTCTGGCTGTACGCCAAGACGGAGCCGCTGCGCGCCTTCGACTTTTGCCTCTCGGACGAGATCCTGCGGCAGTATTTCGAGTTCGGCAAGATGCTCACCGCCTATCGCAACGGCACGGCGGACGAGAACACCAAGCGCATTATCGAGAACAGCCTGATCAAGGGGAGGGATTTTGTCCCCGTTCCCATGAGCCAGCTCGTCGAGCTGGGCAGCGTCGTCGACTTCAACCCCGACTTGATGGAAAAGCTGTTCGCCAAGATCGGCACCCCCTTCAAAAAGGAGGAGTTCGCCGAGCTGTTCGACAAGGCAAAATTCTGGCTGCGCACCTGCTCGCCCGAGAGCGAGTATATCATCCTCTCCAAGCGCAACTGGCCGTACTACCGCACCATGAACGATGCGGAGCGCGAATGTGTGCGCCAGCTCAAAGACTACATCGAAAAGGGCGGCTACACGCTCGACTCGCTGCAGGCGGAGCTGTACGCCATCCCCAAGCGCGTATTCCCCGACAAGGCGGAGGACAAAAACGCGCTCAAGGGGGTACAGAGCAAGTTCTTCAAGGACGTGTACAACCTCATCCTCGGCCGCGACCGCGGCCCGCGCCTGTACCTGTACCTGTTCGCCGTCGATTCTGCGCGCTATTTGCGCCTGCTCGACTTCTCCTTGCCCGAGTCGGAAGATCCGGACGCTGTAGAGGAGGTCAAAGAGCAGCCCGCCGCGGCGGAGCAGCCCGCAGCACCCGTCGAGGACCGCTATGTCGCGCAGCTCGCGCCCTTCCGCGAGACCATCGACATGCCCGACTTTGACCGCTGCGACCTGCGCGTATGCAAGATCCTCTCGGCCAAGCCCATGCGCAAGACGAACAAGCTCATGAAGCTGACGCTGCACGACGGCGCAGGGGAGCGCGTGATCGTCTCCTCGATCGCCGATCAGTACGAGCCGGAAGCGCTCGTCGGGAAGAAGATCGTCGTCCTCGTCAACCTGCGCCCTCACAAATTCGGCAACGAATACTCGCAGGGGATGCTGCTCGCGTCCGGCAATTCCGACGGGACCTGCCGCGTCCTGTTCGCCGCAGACGACGCCGAGATCGGCTCGATCGTACATTAAGCAAAGCGCGATTTGTACCGATCTATGCCTGGCATAGTACTTTGCAAAATTAAAAAATCCTTAATTATGGGGCAGACCATTGCGGTCTTGCTCCATATTTTTTGTCTTTGCGGCAAAATGGGCGTTTTTTGCCCGGCAGAAAATTCCACTCTTGACAATGCCGGTATTTCGTGTTATAATTTAGTTACAAAACAATCTGTCGCGCCCTGTGCGCGGCGGGATCTTTGGAGGAAATTATGAAAAAGTGGATCACCGCATTGTCGGCGGCAACGCTTGCGCTGAGCGTCGCGTTGCTTACCGCGTGCAGCGCCGTTTCAAGTGACGGCACAATTTCGGGGAGTTATCGCGATGCGGAAGATGCAGATATACAACAGCTGCTCACGTCGCTGAGTGACGGATCTGACCGGCTCTTCGGCGACCGCAGTGCGGACGGATGGAGGTATGGCCTGCACGCCGATGCTTCGATGGATTGCTCTTTGGAGCAGGATGCGTCGGCATCTTCCTTCGGCATCGGCGCCGACCTCGGCATCCTGTTCACTGCGGGAGAGAGCGGAACGGACCTCGCGGTCGGCGGGTCTCTCGATATTTCGAGCGAGGTGACGGCCGACGGCAAGCAGCAGTCCGCGCTGGATATCGGCATCCATCCGTACATTGACGATTCGTATATTTACTTTAATGTCGCGGGCACTGCGGCCGCTCCGAGCGGCGAGTCCAGCGTCGAGCAGCGCGGCAAGATCTCGCGCAGCGTGTTCGGCATCGATATCTTCGACCTTGACGCCATCCCCGATTTGATGCAGACGCTCTTCGAGGGGACGGACGTCGCCTCTTTCCGGGCCTCTCTCGACGAGTCGGGGGTCGATATGGACGTCGATACCTCTTCCGGGTTCAAGGCGCGCTTTACATTCTCAACGGAAGGCATCGCGGATGTCATCAAGGAGACGCTCGGCAGCATCTCTTACGTCGATACGAGCGGATATACCGTCAATGTTGCGTCCGATACGCTGGAAATGTATCTGATGCTGGATGCCGAGGGTGCTTTCTCGGCGCTGACTTTCCGTTCGGATATCGCCGTCACCGTTCCGGAGCCCGGTTTTGACTACAACAATATGACGATCGTGCCGGAAGCTGGCACCCTCTCGCTGCGGATGGGAGGAATGTTTGCCCTGACGAGCGATGACGCGGATATCGTCTTCCCGTCTGACCTGAGCGAGTATCCCGAGGTCGATCTTTCGGAACTGTTGCCGACGCTTTCCATGTAAAGGCGGTAAAAGCATAGGCGCCGCGCGGCGCAAAGGGTGAGGACGGGCGTATGCCCGTCCTCTTGTATGTGTAAATAAAAAAGGCTGCAAGCCGTCGGCTTGCAGCCTTTTTACTATGGATCAAAGCTTTTTGCAGTGATAGTTGTAGAGCATTGCGAACAGAGGCAGGTTGAACGCATAGATGATCGGGAAGATCGCATACTGCAGGATCCGCAGCCCGAGGTCAGCGCTCGGCGCATTGGAAAAGATGATCAGCAGATAGGCGATCAGGCAGACGATCAGCACGATGTTCGCAAAGATCACGAAGCTCGCCGAAATGTACGATGTCGATGAAGATCTGCGGCTGTTTTTGCCGAACCCGCGCAGGTACAGCAGCAGGAACACGCCGATGAACAAGAAATCGAGGATGAAGGGGATGACCACGTACAGCACGCCCGAGTTGAGCACGCCGATCAGGCAGGCGTTGACGATGGATTCGACCAGCGCTACGCAGAATACCCAGATGGCGGTCGTCAGCAATACTTTGCCGCGGTCAAATGTCTTGCCGGGCGGCAGGGGCTCTTCTGCTGCCTTCGGGCGGGTCTCCCGCGCCGTGGCGACGCGCAGCCCGTCGCTCTTTGCCTTCTTTTCGACGGCGTCTTCCTTCTTCGCTTCGGCGGGCTTACTTGTCTCTTCTGCCGAAGTTGAACCAGCGCTTTTTGCGCTTGTTTCGCTTTTCGGTGCCGCTTTCTCCGGAGCCGCTTTCACCGACTTCGGCTGCTCCGGTTGCGGTGGGGGAACGGGCTGTTCCTCCGGGTTATAATAGGTCTCCTGCGGGTAGCCGTATCCGTTTGCGTCCTGCGGCTGCTGCTCATAATTTTGCCCGTCGTAGTTTTGCTCGGGATATTCGCCGCCGTAGCTGCCGTATCCCTCGTAATCGTCATATTCGTGACGGGTATTGTCGTACAGCTTGGAGAGCAGGTCCTTATAGTTGCGCTCTTCGGGCGATTTGTCCGAATACAGGAGTTCGGAAGAGATCGCCTTGTTCTGGCGGTACGCCTCTTCATAGCGCGCGGGGGCGGGCATTTCCGGCTCGTACATCTGCTGCGCTTCTTCCGCGTACAGGTCGTTTTGAGCGGCGTATTGGTCCATCGTATAGCCGGCCGTGCGAGACGATCCGCCGCCGCTGCTCTGTGTCTCATACGAGGGGCGGGCGCTGCGGCTCTTGGCGACCTGTGAGTAGTAATAAGAGGTCGCATCGTCTTCGTCGCCGATGAGGTTGCGGTAATTTTCGTGGATGCGTTGCCGTTCCTCTTCGGTCAGCGGGCGGTTTTCTTCGATATAGCCCTCGCCGCTCTCGGCAGCGTTGGCAGCCGGGTCGCCCTCGAGGGTGCGGTCATAGTCTGCCTTTTCGGAGGGTTCCGTCTCGGAGACGACACTTTCGAGCGGGTGCTCGCGCGTCCAGCGGGCGGAGGCCTCCTGCGTGATGATGGTCGGCTGCGGCGCAGCTTCCGCTGCGGCGGGCTCTTCCTTCGTTTCCTCAGCCTTTGCCTCTTCTGCGGGCTCCTCGGCGGGCGCCTCTTCCGGTTCGGCGGCGCGCATCGCTTCCAGCGGATCCTCGCGCGTCCAGCCTGCGAGCACGGACTCTTTGGGTTGTTCGGCTGCAGGGGCGGGGGCGCTCTCTTCTTTCGCGTCGGCGAGTTCGATGTCCTCCGCGTCTTCCTCCTTCGAGGCGGGCACGCGGGAGGTCGACTTTTTCAGCAGAGAGAAGTCGACGTTGCCGGCGGGCGGGGGATTGTTGAAGTCGTAATCGCGTTCCGAGATCAGGCTGTCGATGACGGTGCGCGAGTATTCCCACTCCGCCAGATTCTGTTCGACGACCTTGCGGCCTTTATCGGTGATCTGGAAGTATTTGCGGCGGCCGCCGTTGCTGACGCCGCCCCAATAGGAGGTGACGTAGTCTTGGCTTTCCAGCCGTTTTAGGGCGCTGTAGAGGGTGGGCTGCTTGAGCGCGTACTGCCCTTTGCTCTTCTCTTCGATCTCGTTGATGATCTCGTATCCGTATTTATCTCCGTCATAAAGTGTGCGGAGAATGATCGTATTGATATGGCCGCGGATCAGGTCGCTGCTGATGGCGCCGTTGTCGCCTTGGGCCTTATCTTTGTCGTTCGTATCGTTCAGATCCATAGGTGACCTCCTTTTGTACCATTATACTATATTTGTCGAATGGTGTCAATATTTTGAAAGATTTTCCCATAAAAATTCTTGTTTGCAAAGTACTATGTCAGATATAATACGCGCGATGTACTCTGCATTGCAGACAGATTTTTTGTGCGGAACGGTGGACATTCGCGCCCGTTTGGTGTACAATAGTATTTGCAATAAATGGCAGAAGAGGTGCTTTGCATGAAGGCAGAAAACAGGATCGAAAACGTCTATACCGTGCGCAGTTACGAGACGGATTTCCGTCAGCAGATCCGCCCGTCTTCGGTGCTCGGGCTCTTTCAGGAGGTCGCGGGCGACCATTCGCAGGAGATGGGGCTGGGCTTTCAGAAATTGGGCGAGCAGGGGCGCTTTTGGGTGCTCTCCAAGATCTACGTCTCCGTCGATCGCAAGCCGGAGAGCGGCGAAAGGGTACGCGTCGCCACCTGGCCGCACACTCCGAACAAGGCGATCTACGAGCGCAGCTTCGCCGCGTATGACGAGGCGGGCGCGCGCCTGCTCGGCGCGGAATCGCGCTGGTGCATCCTCGAGCGGAGCGGGCGCATCGTGCCCTGTTCGCGCGTCGAGCAGCCGGAGATCGACTTCATCGGCGAGCGCGCCGTCGAAGAGGTCGACTGGCAGATCGCGCCCGTCGAAAGCAAAGGGGAGCCGAACTTTGTGCTGACAGTCGCAAATTCCGAGTACGATCTCAACAGGCACGTCAATAACATTAAATATGCAGATTATGTCTTCAACTGCTTTACGGTACGCGAGCTGGAAGAACGGCAGCTGCGCAGCTACCAGCTGCACTATGTGAAGCAGGCCTTTGAGGGGGATCGCCTGGAATTTTTCCGCGAGGAGAAGGCGCCGGGCGTATTTTCGGTGGAGGGCGTCCGCAACGGGGCGGAGACGGTCGTGCTGGCGCAGGTGCGCTTTGCCTGAGCCGACATATCGCGTCCTGCGCTCCCGCCGCCGTACGCTCGTCATCACCGTTTCTGCGGATTCTGTCGTCGTCCGCGCCCCGCTCGGCATGCCGGACGCCGCCATCGCCGCCTTCGTCGCGGAAAAGCGCGGCTGGATCGAGCGTAAGCTGCGCGAATACGCCGACGACCGCTTCGCCGCCGTCCGCAGCGGCGAGTGTCTGCTCGACGCGGGGATACAGCGGCCCGTCCGCTTCGGCGCGCCGCGCGACGGCGAGGGCGCGGAGGGCTTTTTCTTTCGCTCCGCACTGTCTGTCCGCCGCTACTTCGAGCGTACGCGCGGCCCTGTCCTCATCGATGCACTGCACGCTCTGTCTCGTAAGGCGGGCGTCTCAGCGGCGGATGTGAAGCTGCGCGACTTCAAGGCGCGGTGGGGCAGCTGCGACGCGCAGGGCGTCATCTGCCTGAACTGGCGGCTGTCTATGCTCCCGCTCCCGCTGCGCGACTACGTTCTCCTGCACGAATTGTGCCACCGCCGCCATCTCGACCATTCGCCCGCTTTTTGGGCGGAAGTATCCCGCTTTTGCCCCGACTATGCGCGGCTGCGCGGCGAACTGCGCGCCTACTCCTTCCTCTCCCTCCTGTATCGCAGAGAGCCCGCGGGCGGCCGCTGAGGCGCCGCACGTTCGGCGGAGCGCCGATGTTTTATAAATTATTCATGAATATTCGCTAAATATTGCATAATTATAAATTTTATTCAAAAATAAGCGAATATATTTTGAATATTTCGAAATAATGCCGCGAAAATGCTTGACTTGTACGGGCGGAAACGGTATAATCGTGTACAGTAAATCAACGAGGATACATCCGATGGAAAAGAAAGAGATCAAAAAGGTCGTTTTGGCGTATTCGGGCGGTTTGGATACTTCGATCATCATTCCGTGGCTGAAAGAGAATTATAACAACTGCGAAGTGATCGCGGTCTCCGCCGACGTGGGGCAGGAGAGCGAGCTGGACGGGCTGGAAGAGAAGGCCCTCAAGACGGGCGCTTCCAAGCTGTACATCGAAGATCTGCGCAAGGAATTCATCGAAGATTACATCTACCCGACGATGAAGGCGGGCGCGGTGTATGAGAACACCTACCTGCTCGGCACGTCGTTCGCGCGCCCGGTCATCGCAAAGCGCATCGTCGAGATCGCGCAGAAAGAGGGTGCGGACGCCATCTGCCACGGCTGCACGGGCAAGGGTAACGACCAGGTCCGCTTCGAGCTCACCATCAAGGCGTTTGCGCCGGACATGACCATCATCGCCCCTTGGCGCATCTGGAGCATCAAGAGCCGCGACGAGGAGATCGACTACGCGGAGGCGCACAACATCCCGCTCAAGATCACCCGCGAGACCAGCTATTCGAAAGATAAGAACTTGTGGCACCTCTCGCACGAGGGGTTGGATCTCGAAGATCCCGCCAACGAGCCAAAATACGACGAGATCCTCGAGATGGGCGTTTCGCCCGAAAAGGCGCCCGACCGCCCGACGTATGTCACGATCTCTTTTGAGAAGGGCATCCCCGTCGCGATCGACGGCGAGAAGCTCGGCTCCGTCGAGCTGATGGCTCGCCTCAACAAGATCGGCGGCGAAAACGGCGTCGGCATCATCGACATCGTCGAAAACCGCCTGGTCGGCATGAAGAGCCGCGGCGTGTACGAGACGCCCGGCGGCACCATCCTGTATAAGGCGCACGAACAGCTCGAAATGCTCTGCCTGGACAAGGATACCCAGCATTTCAAACAGCAGATCGCGCCGCGCTTTGCCGAGCTCGTCTACAACGGCCAGTGGTTCACGCCGCTGCGCGAGGCGCTCTCCGCCTTCGTCGACAAGACGCAGGAGACGGTCACCGGCGACGTGCGCATGAAGATCTACAAGGGCAACATCATCCCCGCCGGCATGAAGAGCCCGTACTCCCTGTACAGCGAGGAGATCGCGACGTTCGGCGAAGAGGACGTGTACAACCAGCACGACGCCGAGGGCTTCATCAACCTGTTCGGCCTGCCCATCAAGGTGCGTGCGCTGCTCGCCAACAAAGAGATCAAGTAAAATCCATAAAACGAAGGAAAGGGGGCGCGATTTGCGGCGTTATACGCCGCAAATCGCGCATTTCTGAAAAATACACAGTACTATGACAGACGTATTTATCGACGGAAAAGAGGGGACGACGGGGCTGCAGATCTTCGATCGCCTCGCCAAGCGTCAGGATATCCGCATCATCACGCTCCCCGAGGAGCTGCGGAAGGACGCTGCGGCGCGGCGCGAAAAGATCAACACGGCGGACGTCGTGTTTCTCTGTCTGCCCGACGCGGCGGCGAGAGAGTCCGTTTCCCTCTGTGAAAATGAGAAGGTCAAGATCATCGACGCCTCCACGGCGCACCGTACGGATCCCGCCTGGGCATACGGCTTCCCCGAGCTCTCGGCCGCGCATCGCGAAAAGATCGCACATTCCAATCGCATCGCCGTGCCCGGCTGCCACGCGAGCGGCTTTATCGCCCTCGTCTATCCGCTCATCGCGGGCGGCATCGCTGCGCCCGATTATCCCTTTGTCTGCCACTCGGTCACGGGGTACAGCGGGGGAGGGAAGAAGATGATCGCCGAATACGAGGCGGAGGGGCGCAGCCCGCTGCTCGACAGCCCCCGGCAGTACG
This sequence comes from uncultured Bacillota bacterium, assembly GCA_949287895.1. GTDB lineage: Bacteria > Bacillota > Clostridia > Christensenellales > Borkfalkiaceae > Borkfalkia. The sequence continues at coordinate 29,125 of CASEIS010000124.1, read as the reverse complement.
GCTTGACGCAGATGCACAAGCATCTGCCCGAGATGCAGGCGGTCTGCGGGCTCGACTATGCCCCCGCGTTCAGCCCGATCGTCTCCGATTACTATTGCGGCATGTGCGTGACGGTTCCGCTGTTTTCGCGCCTTTTGCGCAAAAAAATGACCGTAAACGAGTTAAAATCGTATTTTGCAGAGTACTATGCGTCGCATAATTTCGTGAAAGTGACGGATGCCGATCCGTACATGGCGGCAAACGCGCTGGCCGGTTCCAACGAGATGCACATCTCCGTCGCCGGCAACGACGAGCGCCCGTTGCTGCTCGCCCTGTTCGACAACCTCGGCAAGGGCGCTTCCGGCGCGGCAGTGCAGTGCATGAACATCGCGCTCGGGCTTGACGAGCGCACGTCGCTCATCTGAGCGATGGCGAGAGCGGGCGGCGCGGCCGCTGCCTGCACTTCAAAAAAATATGGACGGCGCCGCGTCGGGCGGCTGCCGCACAGAGGAAGGAGGCTCCCGCGGCGGAGCCCGGAGGAATGGATATGAAGAAGATGGAAGGCGGCGTGTGCGCCCCGGCGGGATTCCGCGCGAACGGCGTGCATTGCGGGATCCGTAAGAATAAGACCAAGCGCGACCTGTCGCTCATCGTCAGCGATGTGCCTTGCGCGGCGGCGTGCGTATACACGCAGAACCTCGTCAAGGGGGCGCCCATTCTCGTCACGAAGGAGCACGTGGCGAACGGCACTGCGCGCGCGGTCGTATGCAACAGCGGCAACGCGAATACCTGCAATGCCGACGGCGTCGAGATCGCCGAAAAGATGTGCGCGCTGGTAGAAAAGTATGCGGGCGTCCCTGCGGGCGACGTGGTCGTCGCGTCGACGGGCGTCATCGGCCAGCCGCTGCCCATCGAGCCCATCGAGGAAGGCATGCCCGCGCTCGTCGGCGGCCTGCTCGCGGACGCAGACGGCAGCCTGTACGCGGCGCAGGGGATCATGACCACGGACACCGTGGACAAGCAGATCGCCTACTCCTTTGCGCTGGGCGGCAAGGAGTGCCATATCGGCGCCATCGGCAAGGGGGTCGGCATGATCAACCCGAACATGGCGACCATGCTCATCTTCGTGACGACGGACGCGGCCATCTCGCCTGCCATGCTGCAGAAGGCGCTCTCCGCCGACGTGAAAGATTCCTTCAACATGATCAGCGTGGACGGGGATACCTCCACCAACGACATGGTCTGCGTGCTGGCGAACGGCCTCGCGGGCAACGAGCTCGTCGACGGCCCGGGCAAAGATTATAACGATTTCCGCAAGGCGCTGCACAAGGTGACGACCGCGCTCTGCCGCAGGATCGCGCGTGACGGCGAGGGGGCGACCAAGTTGCTCGAGTGCCGCGTGACGGGCGCCAAGAGCAAGGCGGCCGCGCGCACCGTCGCAAAGTCTGTCATCAAGTCGTCGCTGTTCAAGGCGGCCATGTTCGGTTCGGACGCCAACTGGGGCCGCGTCCTCTGCGCGGTCGGCTACGCGGGCGCACCCGTCGATATCACCAAAGTGAGCGTCGATTTCCGCAGCCGTGCGGGCGAAGTCGCCGTCTGTCGCGACGGGAGCGGCATCCCCTTCTCGGAGGAGGAGGCCAAAAAGGTGCTCTCCGAAGACGAAATCGAAGTGCTCATCCGTCTGGGCGACGGGAGCGGCCGTGCGACGGCATGGGGCTGCGACCTCACCTACGACTACGTCAAGATCAACGGCGATTACCGCACCTGAGAGGAGGAAGCAGGCAATGGAAAACATCAACGAAAAGCAGTACCGCGCCCAAGTCCTCATCGAGGCGCTCCCGTATATCCAGAGCTATAACGGCAAGATCGTCGTCGTCAAGTACGGCGGCAACGCGATGATCAACGACCGCCTGAAGATGTCCGTCATGCGCGACATCGTCCTCCTCAACCTCATCGGCGTGCGCGTCGTGCTGGTGCACGGCGGCGGGCCCGAGATCTCGGAAATGCTCAAAAAGGTGGGCAAAGAGTCCGTCTTCGTCGACGGCCTGCGCTATACCGACGAAGAGACGGCGGAGATCGTGCGCATGGTGCTCGCGGGCAAGATCAACAAGTCGCTCGTCAACATCCTCGAGAGCATCGGCGGCAAGGCGCTCGGCCTGTGCGGCATCGACGGGCATATGATGAAGTGCTGCAAGGCGGACGAGCGGCTGGGCTATGTCGGCCGCATCACCGATATGGACACCAAGGTCATCACCGACGCGCTCGACAAGGGGTATATCCCCGTCGTCTCCACCGTCGGCTATGACGACGAGGGGCACATCTACAACGTCAATGCAGACACCGCTTCCGCCGTCATTGCGGGCGCGCTGGGCGCGACCAGCCTCATCCTCATGACGGACACGAAGGGCGTACTGCGCGACAAGGATGACGAGAGCAGCCTTATCGAAAAGATCTGGGTGAGCGACATCCCTTCCCTCATCAAGCAGGGCATCATTTCGGGGGGCATGATCCCCAAGATCGAGTGCTGCCGCGAGGCGATCCGCCGCGGCGTCAAAAAGGTATTTATTATCGACGGAAGGGTGGAACATTCCATCCTCGTCGAAACATTGTCCGATCGCGGTATCGGCACCATGTTCGTAAACGAAGACTGATGGCCTCATCGGTCTTTTTTTACGGCGCGCGGCGCGCGCGGAAGGAGAATTCGGCGGCCGTACGGGAAAAGGCTCGGCAAACAATTGCGTTTGCCGTCGATTTATGATAGAATAGATAAAATAGGTGGAGTATGAGTTTCGAAGAACTTCGCGAAAAAGATCAAAAATACATCGCAAACACATATAATCGCTTTCCCGCGGACATCGTGCGCGGCGAAGGCGCGTCGCTGTATTCTGAAGACGGCAAAAAATACGTCGACTTCGGCAGCGGCATCGCCGTCAATTCCTTCGGCGTCAACGACCCGGAATGGAAGGAGGCGGTCATCGCGCAGGTCAACAGGGTGCAGCACGCGAGCAACCTGTATTATACCCGCCCGCAGGCAGAGCTCGCCGCCATGCTGTGTGGGCGCACGGGCGCGAAAAAGGTGTTCTTTTCCAACTCGGGCGCGGAGGCGAACGAGTGCGCCATCAAAACGGCGCGCAAGTATTCCTTCGACAAGTACGGCGAGGGGCGCTTCCGCATCGTCACGCTGAAAAATTCCTTCCACGGCCGCACGATGGCGACGCTGTCCGCGACCGGGCAGGAGGTCATGCACCGCTATTTCATGCCCTTTTTGGAAGGGTTTTCCTACGCCGACCCTACGGCGGCGAGCGTGCGTGCGCACTGCTCGAAGGAGACGTGCGCCGTCATGCTCGAACTCGTGCAGGGGGAGGGCGGCGTGCGCCCGCTGGACAAGGAGGAAGTGCTCGCCATCGAGCGTTTCTGCAAAAAGAATGACATCCTGCTGATGATCGACGAAGTGCAGACGGGCAACGGCCGCACGGGCACGCTGTACGCCTACGAACAGTACGGCATCCACCCCGACGTCGTCACGACGGCGAAGGGGCTTGCCGGCGGGCTGCCCCTCGGCGCGACCATGTTCTTTGAAAAGTGTGAACACACGCTGGGCGCGGGCGACCACGGCTCGACGTTCGGCGGCAATCCCATTGCGTGCGCGGGCGCGTGCAGCATCCTGCGCCGCATCGACCGCGATCTGCTGCTCGAGGTGCAGGGCAAGAGCGCCTACCTCTTCACCCACCTCGGCCGCATCAAAAACGTGAAGGAAGTCACCGGCCTCGGCCTGATGATCGGGCTGCTGACGACCAAGAGCGCGCGCGAGGTGGCAGAAAAGTGCCTCGAACGCGGGCTGATCGTATTGACGGCGAAGGACAGGGTGCGCCTGCTTCCGCCGCTGACCGTCCGCAAGGACGAACTGGATTTCGGACTGCAAATTTTGAATGAGGTGATATCGGAATGAAACATCTGCTGAAACTGTCGGATCTGAGCACGGAGGAGATCTTCGGCATCCTGAACCTTGCCGACCAACTCAAGTACGAGCGCAAGAACAACATCCGCCACCACTTGCTGGAGGGGAAGAAGCTGGGCATGATCTTCCAGAAGTCGTCCACCCGCACCCGCGTCAGCTTCGAGGTGGGCATGTACGAGCTGGGCGGCCATGCGCTGTTCCTCTCCGGGCGCGACCTGCAGATCGGCCGCGGCGAGCCGATCAAGGATACGGTGCGCGTCCTCTCGCGCTATCTCGACGGCATCATGATCCGCACGTTTGCGCAGCAGGACGTCGAGGACCTCGCATCCTACGGCTCCATTCCGATCATCAACGGGCTGACCGATTACTGCCATCCCTGCCAGGTGCTCGCCGACCTGATGACCATCCGCGAATACAAGGGCAGCCTGAAAGGGCTCAAGCTCTGCTTCGTCGGGGACGGCAATAACATGGCCAACTCGCTCATCGTCGGCGGCCTCAAGACGGGGATGGAAGTCTCTATCGCCTGCCCCGACAACTACCGCCCCGACCCCGACATCCTCGCGCGCGGTTTTGCGACCGGCCGCCTGACCGTGACGAGCGACCTGAAGGCTGCGGCCAAGGACGCCGACGTGCTGTACACGGACGTCTGGGCGTCGATGGGGCAGGAGGAGGAGAAGGCGGAGCGCGAAAAGGTGTTCCGCGGCTACTGCATCGACGGGGATCTTCTCTCCGTCGCCAAGCCGGACGCGATGGTGCTGCACTGCCTGCCCGCCCACCGCGGCGAGGAGATCACCGACGAGGTGTTCGAGGCGCACGCAAACGATATCTTCGACGAAGCGGAAAACCGCCTGCACGCGCAGAAAGCGGTGTTGGTCAAACTGCTCAAATGAAAAACACGGAAAGGATCGCTATGAAGGAAGAAAAAGTTTATCTGACCTTGCAGAACGGGCAGGTCTTTGAAGGCAAGAGGTTCGGCGCGAAAGGGGATGTGGTCGGCGAGCTCGTCTTTACGACGGGCATGACGGGCTACATCGAGACGCTCACCGACCCCAGTTACTACGGGCAGATCGTCATCCAGACCTTCCCGCTGATCGGAAACTACGGCATGATCCTTCCCGACAGAGAGAGCAAAAAGCCGTACCTTTCCGCCTATATCGTGCGCGAATACTGCGAGCAGCCCTCCAATTTCCGCTGCGAGGGCACGCTCGACGATTACCTGAAGGAGTGCGGCATCCCCGGCATCTACGGCATCGACACGCGCGAGCTGACCAAGACGGTGCGCGAGGCGGGCGTCATGAACGCGGTCATCTCTTCCAAACCGCTGACCGACTTCACCGCCGTAAATGAGTACGCCATCCGCGGCGCCGTCATGCACTGTACCTGCCCCGACCGCGTCGACTACGCGGCGGAGAACGCCAAACATACCGTCGTGCTCTGGGACTTCGGCGCGAAGGAGAACATCGCGCGCGAGCTGGTCAAGCGCGGCTGCAACGTCATCCGCGTCCCCGCGTGGTACACGGCGGAGCAGATCCTCGACCTGCATCCGGACGGGCTCATGCTGACCAACGGCCCGGGCGACCCGGCGGAGAATACCGAGATCATCGCGAACATCCGCAAGCTCGCGGGCAAGCTGCCCGTCTTCGGCATCTGTCTCGGCCATCAGCTGTTCGCGCTCGCGATGGGGGGCAAGACCAAGAAGATGAAGTACGGCCACCGCGGCGCCAACCAGCCCGTCAAGGAATTGAAGACGGGCACGGTGTACATCTCCAGCCAGAACCACGGCTACGAGGTGCTCGCCGATTCCATCAAGGGCGTCGGCACGCTCAGCTTTATCAACGCGAACGACAACACCTGCGAGGGTGTGGAATATCCGGATCTGGACGCCTTCACGGTGCAGTTCCACCCGGAGGCGTGCGCCGGCCCGCTCGATGCGCGCGACCTGTTCGACCGCTTTATCCACAGGATGGACGGAGGGAAAGTCAATGCCTAAAAGAAGCGATATCAAAAAAGTGCTCGTGATCGGCTCCGGCCCGATCGTCATCGGCCAGGCGGCGGAGTTCGACTACGCGGGCGCCCAGGCCTGCCGCGTCCTCAAGGATGCGGGCGTCAATGTCGTGCTCTGCAACTCCAACCCCGCGACCATCATGACGGACAAGGCGCTCGCCGACGAGATCTATCTCGAGCCGCTCACCCTCGAGTCCATCAAGCGCATCATCAAGAAGGAGCGCCCGGACAGCCTGCTCGCCTCTCTCGGCGGCCAGACAGGCCTGACCATCGGCTGCCAGCTCGCCAAAGAAGGCTTCCTCGACGAGTGGGGGGTCAAGCTGATCGGCACGAAGGTGGACGCCATCGACCGCGCGGAGGACCGCGAGCTGTTCAAAGAGACCATGCAGAAGATCGGCCAGCCGGTCGTCCCTTCCGACATCGCCTATACGGTGGACGAGTGCGTGGCGGTCGCCGAGCGCATCGGCTACCCCGTCATCATCCGCCCCGCCTTTACGTTGGGCGGCGCGGGCGGCGGCGTCGCCTACAACGAGGAGGAGCTGCGCTCCGTCTCGCACAACGGCCTGATGCTCTCGCCCATCACGCAGGTGCTGGTCGAAAAGTACATCTACGGCTGGAAGGAGATCGAGTTCGAAGTGCTGCGCGACAGCCACGGCAACGTGATCACCGTCTGCTCGATGGAAAATTTTGACCCCGTCGGCATCCACACGGGCGACTCCATCGTCATCGCGCCTGCGGTGACCCTCTCCGATAAAGAATACCAGATGCTGCGCAGCGCATCGCTCAAGATCATCACCGAGCTCGGCATCGAGGGCGGCTGCAACTGCCAGTTCGCGCTCAACCCCGATTCCTTCGAGTATTCGGTCATCGAGGTCAACCCGCGCGTGTCCCGTTCGTCCGCGCTCGCATCGAAAGCGACCGGTTATCCCATCGCGAAGGTTTCGACCAAGATCGCGCTCGGCTACACGCTGGACGAGATCAAAAACGACGTCACGGGCAAGACGTACGCCTGCTTCGAGCCGACGCTCGACTACGTCGTCGTCAAGCTGCCCAAGTGGCCGTTCGACAAATTCCTGTACGCCAAGCGCGAGCTCGGCACCCGCATGAAGGCGACGGGCGAGGTCATGGCCATCGGCACCTCCTTCGAGATGGCGATCATGAAGGCGGTGCGCGGCGCCGAGATCTCCCTCTCCTCCCTCAACCTCGACAAGTACGAGGGGAAGGACCTGCGCGAAGAGCTGAAAAAGCTGTCCGACGAGCGGCTGTTCACCGTGTTCGCCGCGCTCAAGGCGGACATCTCCGTCGACGAGATCTTCGAGATCACCAAGATCGACCGCTGGTTCCTCAACAAGCTGAAGAACCTCGTCCTGTACGAGCGCCGCCTGCGCTCGGAAAAGCTGACGCGCGCCCTGTACGACGAGGGCAAGCGCCTCGGCTACCCCGACCGCGAGCTGGAAGCGCTCTCCGGCCAGAAGATCCCGTACCACCGCAAGGCGGTGTACAAGATGGTCGATACCTGCGCCGCCGAGTTCGCCGCCGAGACGCCGTACTTCTATTCGACGTACGACGAGTACGCGCACGATGAGGCGACTCCCTTCATCAAGGAGAGCACCAAAAAGCGCATCATCGTCATCGGCTCCGGCCCTATCCGCATCGGCCAGGGCATCGAGTTCGACTACTCGTCCGTGCACTGCGTCTGGACGCTGAAAGAGCTCGGGTACGAGGTCATCATCATCAACAACAACCCCGAGACGGTCTCCACCGACTTCGACACGGCCGACCGGCTGTACTTCGAGCCGCTCACCCCCGAAGACGTGCAGAACGTCATCGATAAGGAGAAGCCGTACGGCGTCGTCATCACCTTCGGTGGCCAGACGGCCATCAAGCTGTGCAACTACCTCGACAAGAAGGGTGTGCGCATCCTCGGCACCTCGGCGGACAGTGTCGACATGGCGGAGGACCGCGAGCGCTTCGACGAGCTGCTCGAGCGGTTCGGCATCAGCCGCCCGAAGGGCCTGACCGTCATGACCAAAGAAGAGGCGCTCGCCGCGGCGGACAAGCTCGGCTACCCCGTGCTGCTGCGCCCGTCGTACGTCATCGGCGGCCAGAACATGACCATCGCCTTCACCGAGAGCGATATCTCCCGCTATATGGACGTCATTCTCGCCCAGCATATCGAAAACCCCGTCCTCTGCGACAAGTACCTGATGGGGCAGGAGCTGGAAGTGGACGTCATCAGCGATGGCACCGACGTGCTCATCCCGGGCATCATGCAGCACATCGAGCGCGCGGGCGTGCACAGCGGCGACTCCATCGCCGTCTACCCGCCGTATAACCTCAGCGACATCATGCTGGACAAGATCATCGAGTGCTCGACGCAGCTCGCCCTCTCCCTCAAGACGAAGGGCCTGATCAACATCCAGTTCCTCGTCTTCCACAACGAGCTGTACGTCATCGAGGTCAACCCCCGCGCGTCGCGCACCATCCCGTACATCTCCAAGGTGACGGGCGTTCCGATGGTGGAGCTCGCCACCAAGATCATGGTGGGCGCCCGCCTGAAAAAGCTGGGCTACGGCACCGGCCTGTACAAGACGTCGCCCTACGTCGCCGTCAAAGTTCCCGTCTTCTCCTTCGAAAAGCTCAACGACGTCAACTCGCAGCTGGGGCCGGAAATGAAGTCGACGGGCGAAGTGCTCGGCATGGGCAAGACCATCGAGGAGGCGCTCTTCAAGGGCCTCGTTTCGGCGGGCTTCAAGCTGTGTCACCCCAGCAAACAGCGGGAAGTGGGCGTGTACTTCACCGTCAACGACCAGGATAAGTTTGAAATTTTGGGGCTGGCGAAGAAGTTCAGCGACCTCGGCCTGCGCCTGTACGCGACGGCGGGCACGGCGGATACCATCCGCACCCTCGGCATCGACGTTACGACCGTCGATCGCCTCTCGCAGAGCGACGAGATCATGCGCCTGATGGACGACGGCAAGATCGACTACATCGTCTACACCGGCAAGACGGATATGGCCTCCATCGACGACTACATCCGCATGCACCACCACGCGATCCTGCTCGGCATCACGACGCTCACCTCGCTGGATACGGCGAACGCGCTTGCAGATATCATCGCCAGCCGCTTCACCGAGGACAACACCGAGCTCGTCGACATCAACGCGCTGCGCACCGAAAAGACGCAGCTCTCCTTCGTCAAGATGCAGAGCTGCGGCAACGACTATATCTTCTTCGACAATATGGACGGGAAGATCACCTGCCCCGAATCGCTCGCCATCAACTTTGTCGACCGGCACTACGGCATCGGCGGCGACGGGATCGTCCTGATCGAAAAGTCGAGCGTTGCCGACGCGAAGATGCGTATCTTCAACAAGGACGGCAGTGAGGGCGCGATGGCGGGCAACTCCATCCGCTGCGTCGCCAAATACCTGTTCGACAACGGCTTCGTCAAGGATAAAAAGATCACGATCGAGACGCTCAGCGGCGTGCGCGAGCTGACGCTGTACACCTTCAGCGGCAAGGTCGGCTCGGTCAGCGTCGATATGGGCAAGGCCATCTTAAGCGGCGCGGCCATCCCGTCCACGCTGGAAGGGGATACCGTCGTCGGGCGCGACATCACGGTGGGCGGTCAGGACTACAAGGTCACCCTCGTCAACGTCGGCAACCCGCACTGCGTCGTCTTCTGTGACAAGGTGGACGCCGTCGACGTGCCCAACGTCGGCCCGCTCTTCGAGCACGCGGAGTACTTCCCGCAGCGCATCAACGCAGAGTTCGTGCGCGTCGTCAACGACAAGACGCTCAAGATGCGCGTCTGGGAGCGCGGCAACGGCGAGACGCTCGCCTGCGGCACGGGCGCGGCGGCCAGCGTGGTCGCGGCGGTGCTCAACGGCTACTGCAAGCAAGACGAGGACATCACCGTCAAGCTGCGCGGCGGAGACCTGATCGTGCGCTACGCGTCGGATGGGCACGTCACGCTGACGGGCAGCGTGCGCCAGGTGTACGCGGGCACGGTCGAGTTTTAAGAGCTGCTTCTGCGCCCCGCGCGCAGAGAGGAAGATAACAAGGGCGCCGTTTTCGGCGCCGCGGAGGCGGATGATCGGCGCGATCGTCCGTCTTTCGCGCAAGGGATATCGATTTTTCGGAAACAGACGCTATGATCTATCTGGACAATGCCGCGACGACCGCCCCCGATGCGGAGGCGGTCCAAGCGGCGATGCGCTTTCTCGGCGAAGAATTTTACAACCCGTCCGCACTCTACCGCGGCAGCTTTGAGGTGCACCGCAAGCTCGAAGGGGCGCGGCGCTCCGTGCTGTCGCACATCGCGGATGCGGCCAAGTTCGGCCTCGTCTTCACCTCCTGCGGCAGCGAGGCGGACAACCAGGCCCTCTTTTCGGGGGCAAGGCGGGGCAATTTCGTGACGACGGAAGGGGAGCACGCGGCGATCTACCGCGCAGCGGAGGAACTCTCCCGTCGTGGCGTCGAGGTGCGCTTTGCCAAGCTCGACCGCTTCGGCCGGGTGGATACGGAGGACCTCCTGCGGCTGGTGGACGGGCAGACTTCGCTCGTCTCCGTCATCCACGTCAACAACGAGACGGGCGCCGTCAACGACGTCGCGGCCATCGCCGCCGCAGTCAAAAAGAAGTCGCCGCGCACCCTCTTTCACAGCGACGGCGTGCAGGCCTTCGGCAAGATCCCGTTTCGCCTCACCGCCGACATCGACTTTTATGCGGTCAGCGCGCACAAGATCGGCGGCGTGCGCGGCGTAGGCGGGCTCTTTTACCGCAAGGGCGCGCCGCTGCACCCGCTTATCTTCGGCGGCGGACAGGAAAACGGCCTGCGCAGCGGCACCGAAAACACCTTCGGCATCTTTCAGTTTGAAGAGGCTGCAAAGAGCAAGTTCGCTTCCCTTGCGGAAGATCTCGACCGCGCGGCGCGCTGCCGCCGCATTTTAGAGGACGGGCTAGACAGAGACCTGTTCACCGTGCTCTCTCCGGAAGATGGTTCGCCGTATATTTTGAGCGTCTCGGCGCGTGGGCTGCGCGGCGAAGTGCTGCTGCATATGCTCGACGACAACGGCGTCTTGGTGGGCACGGGCTCTGCCTGTTCTTCTAAAAACCGCTACAGCCGCGTCATTTTGGCGTGCGGCGCGGATGAGAAGACGGCTGACGGCGTGCTGCGCCTCTCGCTGTCCAAGGCGACGACGGAAGAGGAGTGCCGCGAGGCCGCCGCTGTCGTCACCCGCTGCGCGCGCGAGCTGCGCGAAAGAATGAGGTAACAGACATGGAAAAGAATAAAGTCGTCATCGTCCGCTACTGCGAGATCCATCTCAAGGGCAAAAACCGCGGCTACTTCGAGCGCGTGTTCATGAACAATATGGAGAAGGCGCTCTCCGGCATCCGCCACGAGATCCACCGCCCGAGCGGGCGCTACCTCGTGGAAAAATTTGACGAATCGCGCACGGACGAGATCGTCGAGCGGCTGCGCCGCGTGTTCGGCACGCACACGCTCAGCGTCGGGTACAAGGTCCCCGCCGAAATGGGCGCCATCTGGGACGCCGTGCTCGCGGTCGCCCCGCAGAGCGGCACCTTCAAGGTGCAGTCTAACCGCGCCGACAAGCACTTCCCGCTGCACTCCATGCAGCTGAACGCCGAGATCGGCGGCAGGCTGCTCTCCGAGCGCCCGCAGCTGCGCGTCGACGTGCACGCCCCGCAGAATACCGTCAACATCGATATCCGAGAGGACGGCGAGGCGCTCATCTTCTGCGACCTCATCAAGGGCGCGGGCGGCATGCCCGTCGGCACGTCTGGCAAGGGCCTCTTACTCCTTTCGGGCGGCATCGACAGCCCTGTCGCCGGGCACATGATCGCCAAGCGGGGCATGACCATCTCCGGGCTGCACTTCCACAGCTATCCCTACACCAATATGCAGGCGCGGGAGAAGGTGGAAGATCTCGCGCGCATCCTCGCACGCTACACGGGCGGGATGGAGCTGTACGTCGTGCGTGTCACGCACATTCAGGAAGCCATCCACAAGCATTGCCCGGAAGAGATGATGGTTACCCTCCTGCGCCGCTTCATGATGCGCATCGCCGAACATCAGGCGGAGGCGTGCGGCGCGCAGTGCATCATCACGGGCGAGAGCCTCGGCCAGGTTGCGAGCCAGACCATCGAGGGGATGACCTCCTCCAACGCGGTCGTCCGCCGCATGCCCGTCCTTCGCCCGCTCGTCGGGTTCGATAAGACGGAGATCGTCGAGCGCGCGCGCGACATCGGCACCTTTGAGACCTCCATCCTCCCGTACGAGGACTGCTGTACCGTCTTTCTGCCCAAGCATCCGCTCATCCGCCCCGACCTGCGCAAGGTCGAGCAGGCAGAGTCGCATCTGGATATCGATGCGCTTCTTGAAGAGGCATACGCCTCGCTCGAGACGGTGTCCATCCGCTGAACGCGGCAACGACCATAAAGCGTAAAAGGAAGGCGTCGGCCTTCCTTTTTTGTCTCTATCATTTTTTGAACGCTCTTTTTTGAATGCTCTGTTGTGCCGGCGCTCGCTCAGGCGAGCCGCAGCGCGCGTTCCCACCAGCGGCGGGGCGGGCGTGCAGGCTTGCGCAGGCAGACGGAGGGGAGCGTCTCCGCTTCTCCCCAAATGCGCTCACCGTCGTCGCTGCGGTAGTAGGGCGTTACCGTATAGAGGCAAGGCATTCCTTGCGCGGCGCCCTCGTCGATGAAGCGGCCGGCGCAATGCCCCTCAAATATCACCTGTTCCCGCCCCGCACACAGCCTTTTTATGCGATAATCATAGTACTCTGCGTGACATAGATCGATGCAAATGGCGTTATTTTGCCGCGTAAGCGTGGCGTTGGCACGCGGTTTTGCAAAGATCGGGCTCGCCTCCTGCGGGCAGTTTTCTGCGCGGAACAGGTCGGTAAAGGTATAGCGAAGCGGCTGCTTGGGCGCGGCGGCGCGCACGATGTGATCCTCCTCATAGGAAATGCAGTCGAGGCTGCAGCGGACGACGCTGCGGCAAGGCGCAAATGACTGCGGCGCCGCCGCGGCGTACGCCTTGCGCGCGAGCAGCACCGCATAGTGGCAGGGCAATCCGCCGCCCGTGATGTCTATGCGGGTATTGTCGGCGTTTCCCATCCACACGCCGAACAGTTTGTCGCGGGTATAGGCGACAGCCCAGGCGTCCGTGTTGCCCGCTCCGTTGCCGCAGGTGCCCGTCTTGCCGCACATCGCAAAGGGCAGGGCGGCGAGTTTTTTCGCCGTGCCGCTGCGTGCGGCCGCCTGCAGCATGTCGTTCAGCAGATACGCCGTGTTTTCCGAAAGCGCGGGCTGCGGCGCGCAATGCCGCTCGTAGACGGTGCGCCCCTCGGCGTCGAGCACCTTGCGGATGAACGCGGCCGGCGCGTACCGCCCGCCCTCCGCAAGCGCGGCGTATGCGCCCGCAAGTTCGGGCAGGGTGTAGCCGCGCGTCATTCCGCCGAGGGCGAGGGATAAGTTGCGGTCGCCCTCCTGCAGTGTAAGGCCCAGCCGCCGCAGCGTCCGTTCGCTGCGCTCGATGCCCAGCTCGTTGAGAACGCGCACGGCGGGCACGTTGCGGCTCTCGGCGAGCGCCTGCCGTGCCGAGATCCAGCCGGCGTACTTGTCTCCGTAGTTGGATGGGGAATAGCCGCCGAAATTTGCCCTTTCGTCCAGCACGGGCGTGCAGGGAGAGAGGAGATTTTCCTCGATGGCGGGGGCATACACGGCGAGCGGCTTGAGCAGGGAGCCGGGCTGGCGGCGCAAATTCCCTTCCGTTGCGTGCCAGGCGAGCACGCCGCGGCTGCGATTGTCGAGGATGAGCAGGCTCTTGCCGGAGCGGTCGGCGTCTGTCTGCAGCTGTTCGGCATAGCGCTGCAGGTTGGCGTCCATATAGGTGCAGATGGTGTACCCGCCGCGATTGGAATAGGGAGTGAAGGCGGGCAGCGACTCCAATTCATCCAAGACGGCGTCGAGATAGCTCTCCGCCCCGCGCGCCGCGTGCTTTGTCTGCGGCAGCGGCTGCGCGATCGCCTCTCGGCAGGCGTCTGCGGACAGATAGCCGAGTGCCTGCATCTGCGCGAGGACGCCGTCGCGCACGGTCTTACATTTTTCGGGGGATACAAAGGGAGAATAGCGGTTGGGGGAGCGGATGACGGCGGCGAGCAGCGCCCCTTCGGCGGGGGTGAGTGCGGCGGCTTCCTTCCCGAAGTAGAAGTCGGCGGCGCTCTCGATGCCGTAGCAGGCATGGCCGAAGTAGAGGGTGTTCAGGTACATCGTGAGGATCTCGTCTTTTGTGAACGTCTTTTCGAGCTGTATCGCCAGCTTGATCTCCTGCAGCTTGCGGCGGATGGTCTTGTCTCCCGAGAGATGGGTGTTTTTGACCAGCTGCTGGCTGATGGTCGAGGCGCCCTGGCGGAAGGAGCGCGCGCGCAGGTTGGCGAGCAGGGCGCGCGCCATGCCCTTCACATCCAGACCGTGGTGGCGGTAAAAGTTGCGGTCTTCGGCGGTGAGGAAGGCTTGCCGCACGTGCGCGGGCAAGTCTGCGCTGTCGACGCTGCGGTTGGCGCTTTTCAGCGAGATATCGGCGATCGGCCGCCCCGCTCCGTCGAGGACGGCGGCCGTCTCGGCGGCGGTCAACAAGAGGTCCGTCTGCAGGCGTGTGTCTCCCGTGACGGCGATGTAGTAAGCGATGCCCGCACAGGCGGCGGCGAGCAGCAGTGCCGCTGCAAGGGCAGAGATTTTTCGTACGATCTTCATTCTCTGCATAGTATTCGAAGTTTTGCGGGAATTATTTCATGGTCAACAAAGTCCAATTACTTGAAAAAAAACGCTGAAAATTGTATAATAGGGAGCGAACAACCACAAGTAAAGGTACTGCATGGAAAAGAAATATCGCATCATAACGTACGGCTGCCAGATGAACGTACACGAATCGGAGAAGCTCGCGGGCATCCTGCATGCGCGCGGCTATACGGAGGCGGCGCCCGAAGAGGACGCCGATATCGTTCTCTTCAACACCTGCTGCATCCGCGAAAACGCTGAAAACCACGCCTACGGCAACATCGGCGCGCTCAAAAAGGTCAAAAAGGCGCATCCGGGCATGCTCATCGCGGTCGGCGGCTGCATGACACAGCAGGCGGGCGCGGCAGAAAAGCTGCGCAAAAAGTTCCCCTTCGTCGACATCGTGTTTGGTACCCACAATTTAGAGGAGTTCGGCGCGCTGCTCGACCGCAAGCTCGGGCGCAAAAAGGCGGTCGTCGACGTGTGGGAACAGGAAGGGGAGGTGCATGAAGAAGATATCTCCTTCCGCACCAGCTATCCAAACGCCTGGGTCAACATCATGTACGGATGCAACAATTTCTGCTCTTACTGCATCGTGCCGTATGTGCGCGGGCGCGAGCGCTCGCGCGCGGCGGACGCGGTCGTGGCAGAGGTGAACGGCCTGCTCGATGTCGGCTACAAGGAGATCACGCTGCTTGGGCAGAACGTCAATTCGTATGGCAACGACTGCGGCGAGGTGTCCTTCCCGCAGCTGCTGCGCAAGATCTGCGCGCGCGACGAAAAGTTCCGCCTGCGTTTTATGACGAGCAACCCGAAAGATTTCGGCGAGGATCTCGTCCGCGCGATCGCGGACAACCCGCAGCTCTGCCATTTCGTGCACCTGCCCGTACAGGCGGGGTCTGACCGCATCCTCCGCCTGATGAACCGCAAGTACACGGCGAAGGAGTATCTGGAAAAGGTGGAGATGCTCCGCCGCATCATCCCCGACTGTCAGCTGTCGACGGACATCATGGTCGGCTTCCCGACAGAGACGGAGGAAGATTTCCGTGCGACGCTCGACCTCGTGTGCGCTGCTGATTTTTCGACGGCGTTCACCTTCGTTTATTCGCGACGCAGCGGCACGGTCGCGGCGGATATGGAGGGGCAGATCCCCGAAGAGGTGCAAAAAGAGCGCATCATGCGCCTCGTCGAGCTAGTCAACGAGCAGACGCGCGAAAAGTCTCAGTCGTATCGCGGCAAGACGATCGAGATCCTCTGTGAGGACTACGATCGGAAAAAGGGGCTCTACCTCGGCCGCGACGAGTACGGGCGCATGGGATATTTTGCAAGCGAGAGAGATCGCATCGGCGAGTTTGTGCAGATGCGCGTTACCGACGCGTCCGGCATCTCGCTGCAGGGCGAGCTGCGCGAGGGGTAAGGAGGAAAACATGAGCGGACTTTCGCCGATGATGCGGCATTATCTTGAAGTCAAAGAAAAATACAAAGATTGCATCATCTTCTATCGCCTCGGCGACTTTTACGAGATGTTTTTCGAAGACGCGAAGGAGGTCTCGCAGCTCTTGGATCTGACGCTGACCGGGCGCGACTGCGGTCTGGAAGAGCGTGCGCCCATGTGCGGCGTCCCGTACCACGCGGCGGACACCTACATCGCGCGCCTCGTCGCCCTCGGCAAAAAGGTGGCCATCTGCGAGCAGCTCACAGAACCGACGCCCGGCAAGGGGATGGTCGAGCGCGACGTCATCCGCGTCGTGTCGGCAGGTACGCTCATCGAGGATACGCTGCTCGACGAAAAAAAGAACAATTACATCGCCTGCGCCTTCCGCGAGGGGGCGCAGTGCGCGCTCGCCTGGGCGGACATCACGACGGGCGAGTTCAGTGCCCGCGTCTTTGACGGCGAAAACGGGCTGGATGAGAGCCTTGAAGAGCTCGTCAAGCTTGCCCCCGCCGAAGTCATCTGCAACGACGGCTATCTTTTGGGTACGAAGGGGAAGGCGTCGCTGCGCGCCTTGCCTGCCTTTTCCTGCTATGTACCGTGGGCGTTTTCGCAGCGGCATGCGGAAAAAGACCTTTTGGAGCAGCTCGGCTGTAAGACGCTCGAGCCATTCGGCTTGGTCGGGGTTCCCGCGGCCGTCTGCGCTGCGGGCGCGCTGGTCGAATACCTGCGCGAGACGCAGAAGCACGCCCTGCGCATCATCGACGGCATCCGCCTCGTCCGCGAGGGCGAGACGATGATGCTCGATCCAGCCGCCGTATCCGACCTCGAGTTGGTGCGCACCCTCGGCGACGGAAAAAAGCGCGGATCGCTGCTGTGGCTGCTCGATAAGACGGGTACCGCGATGGGCGCGCGGCGCATGCACACGCTCGTCCTCAATCCGCTGCGCAAAAAGGAGGATATCGAAGCGCGGCTGGACGGGGTGGAAGAGCTGTACAATGCGACCGTCATCCGCATCGGCATCGCCGATACGCTCAAGGGCATCCGCGACATCGAGCGCATCGCGGGCAAGATCTCCAACAACAACCTGAACCCGCGCGACTGCGAGAGCCTCGGCGCCTCGCTGGCGCTCATTCCCAACCTCAAATTTCAGCTTTCTGGCTTTCATTCGCGCATCGTCGCATCCATCGGCGCGGCGCTCGGCGATTTTTCGGCATTGACAGACCTCTTGCAGCGCGCCTTTGTGGAAAATCCTCCCGTCGCCGTCAAGGAGGGCGGCTTTAGTCGCCAGGGGTACGACCGCGAGCTGGACGAGTTGCGCGATATCCGCGACAACGGCGCGCGCGTCATCGCGGAGATCGAGGCGCGCGAGCGGGAAAAGACGGGTATCAAAAATTTGCGCATCAAGTATAACCGCGTCTTCGGCTACTCCATCGAGGTGACCAACTCTTTCAAAGACAAAGTTCCGTACGAGTACAAGCGGCGGCAGACGCTCACCAACGCGGAGCGGTATATCACTGACGAGCTCAAGCAGGCGGAGGACCGCATCCTGACCAGCACGGAAAAGAGCCTGCGGCTCGAGCTGGAGCTGTTCGAACGCATCAAAATCGAGCTGACTGCGCAGCTGGGCGCGCTCAAGCGCCTTTCGGGCGCGATCGCCATGCTCGACTGCCTGGTCGCCTTTGCTTCTCTCGCCAAGGAGAGCGGCTATTGCCGCCCGCAGATCGTGGAGGAGGGCGGTGCGCTGCGCATCGTCGACGGGCGGCATCCCGTGGTGGAAGCGCTCTCAAAGGAGCGGTTCGTGCCCAACGATACCGCGCTTGACGGCGAGACGCGCACGATGGTCATCACCGGCCCCAATATGGCGGGCAAGAGCACGTATATGCGTCAGACCGCGCTCATCGTACTGATGGCGCACATCGGCTGCTTCGTTCCCGCAAAGTCGGCGAGCATCCCCGTCGTCGACCGCATCTTTACCCGCGTCGGCGCGAGCGACAACCTCATCCTCGACCAGAGCACCTTTATGGTGGAAATGACGGAGGTCGCCTCCATCATTCGCGGCGCGACGGAAAATTCGCTGCTCATCCTCGACGAGGTGGGCAGGGGAACGAGCACTTTCGACGGGCTGAGCATCGCCTGGGCGGTGCTCGAGTATTTGACGGAGCGCATCCGCGCCAAGACGCTGTTTGCGACGCACTACCACGAGCTGACCGAGCTCGAGGGCAAGATCGAGGGGGTCAAAAATTACAAGGTGACCGTGCGCGAGACGGGGGACGGCATCCTCTTTCTCCGCAAGATCGTGCGCGGCGGCGCGAATAAGAGTTTCGGCATTGAAGTTGCGCGGCTGGCCGGCATCCCGGCGGCGGTCACTTCCCGCGCGAAGGAGATCTTGCACAAGCTGGAAAAGAACGACATCGCGCGCGACGCGGCGCGCGCCGTCGCGGCGGAAGAGCCGCCCAAGCGCAGCGAAGTCGAGCGCATCCTCTCTGAGATCGACATGAACAATCTGACGCCCATGCAGGCGTTCAACATCCTCTCCGACCTCGCGGAGAAGGCCCGTTCCAAGGAATGACGAGCGATGGCAAAGATCAATATTTTAGACAGCAGCGTATTCAACCGCATTGCAGCGGGCGAAGTGGTAGACCGGCCGTATTCGGTCGTCAAGGAGTTCGTCGAAAACAGTCTGGATGCGGGAGCAAAGAATATTACAGTCGAGATCGAACGGGGCGGCAAAGACCGCATCTGCGTGACGGACGACGGCGATGGCATCGAGCGCAGCGAGCTGCGCGCGGCCTTTTTGCCGCATGCGACCAGCAAGATCGCGCGCGCGGAGGACCTCGACCATATCCATACGCTCGGCTTCCGCGGCGAGGCGCTGGCGAGCATCGCTTCGGTGGCGCGCGTCACCCTTCGCTCGCGCGCGAAGGGTGCTGAGGAAGCATACGAGCTGCACTGCGACGGCGGCAAGTTGAGCGAGGTGACGCCCTGCGCATTGGGCGGCGGCACGGAGATCGCGGCGGAAAATCTCTTTTACAACACGCCTGTGCGCGAAAAGTTTTTGCGCACAGACCGCGGCGAGGAAGGGGAGATCTCCAATTTTGTCGCCCGTTTCGTCCTCGGCAATCCGGGCGTCGCCTTCCGCTATCTTGTGGACGGAAAGCTCTCTCTGCAGTCGTTCGGCGGCGGGCTCGAGGAGGCGGTCGCCGCAGTCTACGGGGCGGGCGTCCTCGCGCAGTGTTACCACATCGATGCGGAAAAGCACGGCATTCGCCTGCGCGGCTATTTGGGCAAGCCGTCCTTTACCAAGGCTAACCGCACCTATCAGAGCGTCTTCGTAAACGGGCGCTATATCGTCAATAACACGATCGGTTCGGCCATCTCTAACGCCTATGCGAGCTATCTGATGAAGCGGCAGTATCCCTTTTACGTCCTCTTTATCGACGTTCCTCCCGAGGTCGTCGACGTCAACGTCCATCCTAACAAGGCGGACGTGCGCTTTGAAAACAATCAGGTCATCTACGGCTGCATCTACTCGGTCGTCTCCGCCGTCCTCGACGGCAACGCGGCCGCGCTCGACTTTGTCGTCGGCGCCAAAAATGCGGCGGCAGAAGTGCAGGCAGAGCCCGCGGCGGAAGGGAAGTCGAAGGATGTTTCGGCTGCACAAAGCTCTTTTTTGGATGGCGCGGCTGAACATGCGGCATTTACACAAAAAACGGAAAGCGCCCCGCATGGCTCTGATAATTCTTTTGAAAACAAAGAAAACGGCGATTTGCAGAGTACTTTGCGTGACAAAGATCGTCAAAACTATGATGAGCTGTTCAATTTCGCCAAGCCTTCGCAGATGCGCGGCGGCGCGCCGCTCGTCTTCCATGACAGCGGGAGCGGGTCGGTGCGCGCGGCGGCCGATGTGCCGCCCCCGCCGAGCGGCGTAGATATTTTTGCGGAGAATAAGCGCTTTTTGGAAGAGCGCGACCGCAGGGCGAAGCAGCAGAAGTGGATCCTCGACAATGCCGTCTTCCGCGGCGTCCTGTTCAATACCTATCTCCTGTACGAAGAGGGCGACGACGTGTATATCATCGACCAGCACGCGGCGCACGAGCGGCTGATCTTCGACCGCTTGAAGGCAGAGATGGACGCGCGCACGGTGATGCGCCAGCCCATGCTCGTGCCGTACATACTGACGGCGAATGCGGAAGAGGTTTCCTTCCTGTCCGAGCACCTCTCCGCGATCGAGGAGATCGGCTTCGATATCGAGGAGTTCGGCGGCGGCAGCTTCAAGATCTCCGCGGTGCCGCTCGATTTGCGAGACATCGATCTCGGCGCCTTTTTCGCCGATCTGCTCGCGGAGGTCGGGTCGCTGCGCGGCATCCGCCTTTCCGAACTGCTGCGCGACAAGATCGCGATGACCGCCTGCAAGCACGCCGTCAAGGGCGGGATGCTGCTGACCGATTCGGAAAAGGAGAAATTGTTTGCGATGCTGCACGGCGACATGGGGCTCAAGTGCCCGCACGGCCGCCCCGTCTGCGTCCGCCTTACCAAGACGGAAGTGGAAAAAATGTTCAAGAGGATCGTCTGATTTTGGATAAAAAGATACTTGTCATCGGCGGCGCGACGGCGACGGGCAAGACGGGGTTTGCCGTCGAGATGGCGAAGCGCCTGAACGGCGAAGTGGTCTCTGCTGACTGTATGCTCGTCTATCGCGGCATGGATATCGGTACCGCCAAGCCGACGGAAGAGGAAAAGTGCGGCATCCCGCATCATATGATCGATGTCGTATCGCCCGCCGACTCCTTTTCGGTCAGCGACTATGAGCGGCTCGCGCTGCCCGTCTGCGAGGATATCTTCGCGCGCGGCAAGGTGCCCGTCGTCTGCGGGGGTACCGGATTTTATATGCAGTCGTTGCTCTTTTCCCGCTCGAACGGCGGCGCGGGCGCCGACCCCGCCCTGCGTGCCCGCTACGAAAAGCTCGCGGCGGAGGAGGGGAACGAGGCGCTATTTGCACGCCTTAAGGCCGTTGACCTGGAGAGCGCGGCCGCGCTGCACCCCAACGATGTCAAGCGCGTCATCCGCGCGCTGGAGATCTACGAGCAGACCGGCCGCAAAAAGTCTGACCAGCGCGACGATATGACGCCGCGCTTTCCGTACGTCGCCGTCTGCTTCGATTACTCGCGCGCCGAGCTGTACCGCCGCATCGAGCGGCGCGTCGACGCCATGCTCGCGCAGGGGCTCGTCGACGAGGTGCGCTCCCTTCTCGCGGCGGGCGTGCCCGAAACGGCGCAGAGTATGCAGGGCATCGGCTATAAAGAAGTGATCGAATTTTTGAAAAACGCCTGTTCGCAGAGTACTATGTCAGACATGATCAAGCAAAACACCCGCCGTTATGCCAAGCGGCAAATCACATATTTCAAAAAATTTCCAGCGATGCGCGCGCTCGATCCGAGCGACGGGAGCAACGCGGAGAGGGTAACGGAGCTATTTTTATCATGACCATTTTGGAACGCATCGAACAATGTGAGAGAGAACTTGCGCCGCAGTTTCGCGCGCTTGAAGAGACGGCTTACCGCAACCAGTGCAAGGTGTTGGACGCCTTCGCCAAGCTGCGCATCGCGACGCGCCACTTTGCGCCCACCTGCGGCTACGGGTATGGGGATGAGGGGCGGGATACGCTCGGCGCCCTCTTTGCCGAAGTGTTCGGCGCGGAGGCGGGCATCGTTTCGCCCAATATCCTCTCGGGCACGCACGCGCTGACCGTCGGGCTGTTCGGCCTGCTGCGCACGGGCGACACCCTCTTTTCCATCGCCGGCGCGCCCTATGACACGCTGCACGACGTGATCGCGGGGGAGGGCAACGGCTCGCTCGCCGATTACGGCATCTCCTTCCGCAAGTGCGAGCTCAAAGAGGGCGGCTTCGACTTTGCCGCCATCGCGGAGGGGCTCCGCGACCCTTCCGTCAAAGTCGTCTTTATCCAGCGTTCGCGCGGGTACGCCTGGCGCGACGCGCTCAGCGAGGCGCAGATCGCGGAGGCATGCGCTTTTGTGCGCGGCTGCGGCTTTACTGGCTGTATCTTCGTCGACAACTGTTACGGCGAATTCGTCGAGGATACCGAGCCGACGCAGAACGGCGCGGATATCGCCGTCGGATCGCTCATCAAAAACCCCGGCGGCGGGCTCGCGCCGACGGGCGGCTATATCGTCGGCAAGCGAGAGTACGTCGACAAGATCGCCTGTCGCCTCACCGCACCCTCCATCGGTGCGGAGGTCGGTTCGTATGCCTTCGGTTATCAGTACTTTTACCAAGGCCTCTTTTTTGCGCCGCACGTCGTTTGCCAGGCGCTCAAAGGTGCGCTGCTGATCGGCGCCTGCCTGCAGTCGATGGGCTACGAGACGTCGCCCTCCGTCGACGCGCGCCCGTACGACATCACGCGCGCCATCCGCTTCCGTACAAAGGAGGAGTTGGTCGGCTTTATCCAGGCGGTGCAGGAGGCTTCTCCCGTCGATAGCTTCGTCACGCTCGAGCCGTGGGACATGCCGGGCTACGAAGATCAGGTGATCATGGCGGCGGGCTGTTTTGTTCCCGGCGCATCCATCGAGCTTTCCGCCGACGCGCCCGTGCGCGAGCCGTACATCGCCTATTTCCAGGGCGGGCTCACCTACGAGCACTGCCGCTACGCGCTTACCAAGATCCTCGCGAAAATCGAAAAATAACGCGTTTTTGTACATTTTCTTGCAAAAATCCGCCTTCGATTTCTGAAAATCTCGCATTCTATGAATGAAAATTTCGTTCTTCGTTGATTCTTTTCGCATTCCGAAATATGTCGAAAAGCATTCACGTCCGCTTGCTAAAAAGGGGCGAGTGTGCTATAATATACGGCGATGTGTAGATGTATACCCGCATCATGGGGCAGCTTGAAGACATCAAAGCATACGATGAAATCAATCAGGAGGTCAAAGACATGAAAAAAACGGTCAGAGGCAAGGTCTATGACACCGAAGAGATGACTGTCGTGAAAAAGGTTCCGCACGGTGAGTTCGGCGATCCCGCGGGCTATGAAGAGACGCTCTATGTGGCGGAAAACGGCAGCTACTTCCTGTACAACTTCGGCGGTGAGACTTCTCCGTATCCTACGGAAAAGCTGACGTCTCTTTCCAAGGCGAAAGCGGCCGCATGGGAAAAAGAAAACGCGTGATCGCGCAGCCCAAACGGTAAGGAAACGGCGAAACGTGAGTTGCGCCGTTTTTGTTTTGTCGGTTTTTGTGTCTTTTCTGTAAAAAAATGCGCTTACGCGTACCATTCGCGGCGGCAAACGGGCGAAACGCTTGACATTTTTTTGCCGTCGGTTATAATGAGGAAAACGCCATTTGATGGGGCAAAATAAGCAAGGAGAGCGACGGAAATGAGGAAATGTATGGCATGGCTCGCGGCTGCGGCGCTCGGCGGTTCGCTCCTGCTGTTTTCGGCGTGCGGGCTTGTCGGCGGGCCGGTCAATAATGACGGCACGATCAGCGGCAACTATCGCCCCGCGACGGATATCGAATTTTTACAGGTCGTCGATTCTATCCGGCAGGACAAGGTCTTTGGCGACGTGGGTGCCGATGAGTGGAACTTCGGCCTCGAGTATGCGACCGACCGGCTCGTTTCGCTGCGCAGCGGCGAGACCAACTGGAAGGAAAAAGAAAACGCGTTCTATCGCCTCGTCCTCGAAAAGGGAGAGGAAGAGGAGGCGCTGCAGATGCGCGGCTCCGGGTATGATACGTCTGTGCGGTATGCGCCCGCGGGCGTCTATGCCGACGGCGGCGTGCAGCTGTATGAAGACGAATCGGTCTGCAATGACGAGCTCTACCTGTATCGCGATCAGGCGGTGCGTTGGCAGGGTCTGCCCGGTGCGGAAGAAGAAGGCAGCCTTCTGCGGGAGCCGCTCGGGGCTTCGTCTGTCGATGCGGTGCAGGGCGTACTGTTCGGCCTTCCCGTCCGGCTGATGGAGGATATCGTTTCTGTCGCCAAGGGCGGCGATGCAGAGGGGACGCTCGTGTCCGGCATGACGTGGCAGGACGCGCTGTTGCTGCGCGAAAAGTTGGAGAGTTACGGCATCACGCTTGAGGTCGACCTCAGCGACGGGGTCAAGCTCCGCTTGTCCGCTTCGGAAGAGACGGTGCGCCTCGTGCTGGCGGGAGTGATCGCGGCGGGCGTCGGGGAGGAAATTGCCGACACTGAAGCTCTCGCGCAGGCGCTTCCCGTCCGCTTTGTGCAGTGCTCGTACGACATTTATTTTGCCGTGGACGCTGACGGCGTCTTTTCCGGGATCGGCGTGCGCGCGGATATCGAGGCGGTCATTGAGGGCGTTTCGTATGATCTTGCGACCGGCCTTCCGCTTGAAGAGGATGCAGAGGCGGGCGAGATCCGCCTGACGGTCCGCGGTATGGAGCGCCTTTCGGTATATGGCGGCGATGTGACGCTGCCGGACGGCCTCGCAGGGCCCGCCCCTTCGGAAGAAGAGGAAACGGGCGGTGAGGAGCTGCCGGAGCAGCCCGCCGAAGATGCGGAAGAGGACGCTGCCGGCGACGCGGAGGATGTCCCTGTGCTGCCGACGGCCGAGCAATTCCGTGCGACGTTTGCCGAAGCGTTCGAGACGCTCTGGAAGGAGATATATGCGGCTGTGCAGCAGGCGGCGGAAGGTGCGGAGGCAGAGCTGCCTGTCGAATGAATCAACACAAATCAGCAGAACGTATCGGGGCGAGCGCGTGCTCGCCCCTCTCTTTTACCTTTTGCCCGCCGCATTTGCGGCTTCGCGCCGATGTGTGGGCAGGGGAACAAATTTATTGCAAATTTATTACATATTTGTGCAGATTTTTATACAGGTGTGCGCTATAATGAAGGGCGTAAAGGGTTATACGGGGAGCTGTATTCGCCGTACAAGCTCCGCGGACGGGATCGCTACGGAATGGCGCGAAAGGGGAATGGATGAAAGGACAGTTTGAGAAGCTTTCCCAATATTATAAGTGGAGACTGGACGGGGATCGCCGTTGGATGCGCATCCTGTTTGTCGTGATCGCCGTCTTTGCCATCGTCTCCTTTTTTCTGCTGCATCCGCTGGTCGGCTGCATTGCGGCGGGGGTCAACGTCGTACTTGCAGTCATCTATTTTGCGTTCGGCGCAGTCATGAATGCGCGTATTCGCTGTCAGGAAGAGCGGGAAAAGGATGCGCAGGAACGGCGGGAGCGCGAGAACGCCGAGGAAAACTGAGTTTGCCGCGCATGCGCCGCTGCCCGGAGGGCACGACAGAACAGTCAGTCAAAAAGAAGGAATGGATATAGAGAGAGGAGGCACTGCCCTGCGGGCGGCGCCTCCTTTCCTTTTGTCGCTTCTTTTTGCGCTGTTATTTTGTCTGCTGCCGCCTGCGGCGGGGCCGCTTTACAGGCGGGAGCGGAAATCTTCGTATCCGAAGGCGCGCAGCGTCTCGATGTGTCCGTCGGCGTGGCGATAGCGGATGTCTGGCAGCGGCATGCCGTTGAAGGTGTTCGTCTTGACCATGGTGTACAGCGCCATATCGCCGAACACGAGCTCGTCTCCCTCATGCAGGGGCGCGTCGAAGGAATAGTCGCCGATGACGTCGCCGGCGAGGCAGGTGGGGCCGCCCAAGCGGTAGGTGTGCGCCTTTTCGCCGGGCGCGCCGCCGCCCGCGAGGGGCGGGCGGTAGGGCATCTCGAGCACGTCGGGCATATGGCAGGCGGCCGAGACGTCCAAAATGGCGATGTCGATGCCGTTGTGCATGGTCTCGAGGACGTGCGCGTGCAGCGTGCCCGCGTTGAGAACGACCGCCTCGCCCGGTTCGAGGTAGATCTGCGCGCCGTATTCCGCGTACAGGCCGCGCACGACGCGCACCAGGCGGGCGCGGTCGTAATCTTCGCGCGTGATGTGGTGCCCGCCGCCGAGGTTGAGCCAGCGCATGCGGGCGGCATATTTGCCGAATTTTTCGCGGAAGGCTGCGGCGGTCTGCTCCAAAGCGTCCGCGTTTTGTTCGCAGAGGGTGTGGAAGTGCAGCCCGTCGAGCAGGGGCAGGATGTCCTCTTCAAAGCTCGCGAGCGTCGTGCCGAGGCGGGAGCCGGGCGCGCAGGGATCATAGATGGCGTGACCCTCCTGCGTGGAGCATTCGGGGTTGACGCGCAGCCCGACGGAGACGCCCGCCGCGCGGCAGGCCGGGGCGTAGCGGCGCACCTGCGCGGGCGTGTTGAATACGATGTGGTCGCACAGACCGATCAGTGCCTGCACGTCCTCCTCGCGGAAGGCGGGAGAAAAGGCGTGCACTTCGCCGGGAAAATATTCCCGCCCGAGGCGGGCTTCAAAGACGCCGCTGGCCGCCGTGCCTGCAAGATAGCGGGCGAGCAGCGGGTACGTCTGGTAGACGGAATACGCCTTCTGCGCGAGCAAAATTTTGCAGCTCGCCTCTTCGGCGACGGCGCGCAGCGTCTCGAGATTTTGGGTCAGCTTCTCTTCGTCGATGAGGAAGTAGGGCGCGGGGATGTGCATGGATCAGTCCACCAACACGGGGTCGAAGTTTTCCTTCCAGGGCAGTCCCCACTTGTTGAGCGCGTCCATGAAGGGGTCGGGGTCGAACTCCTCGATGTTGTAGACGCCCGGCTTGGTCCATGTGCCGTTCATCACGAGCATCGCGCCGATCATGGCGGGCACGCCCGTCGTGTACGAGATGGCCTGCGAGCCGACCTCGCGGTAACATTCCTGATGGTCGCAGATGTTGTAGAGGTAGTAGTGCTTTTCCTTGCCGTCCTTTTTGCCGCGGAAGATGCAGCCGATGTTGGTCTTGCCGACCGTGCGCGGGCCGAGGGAGGCGGGGTCTGGCAGTACGGCCTTGAGGAATTGCAGGGGGATGATCTCCTTCCCCTCGAACAGGATGGGCTTGATGGAGGTCATGCCGACGTCTTCGAGGCACTTGAGGTGGGTCAGATAGCTCTGCCCGAAGGTCATGAAGAAGCGGATGCGCTTGATGCCCGGGATGTTGAGCGCGAGGCTCTCGATCTCCTCGTGGTGCAGCAGGTACATATCCTTTTTGCCGACGCCGTCGAAGTCGTACTCCCGCTTGATCTCCATCGGCTTTGTCTCCACCCAGTGGCCGTCCTCCCAGTACGAGCCGTTGGCAGACACTTCGCGGATGTTGATCTCGGGGTTGAAGTTGGTCGCAAAGGGGTAGCCGTGGTCGCCTCCGTTGCAGTCGAGGATGTCGATATAGTTGATCTCGTCGAAGTGGTGCTTGAGCGCGTAGGCGGAGAATACGCCCGTCACGCCGGGGTCGAAGCCGCTGCCGAGCAGGGCGCAGATGCCCGCTTCCTTGAACTTTTCTCGGTATGCCCACTGCCATTTATATTCAAACTTCGCGGTATCTTCCGGCTCGTAGTTGGCGGTATCGACGTAGTGCACCTTGGTCTTGAGGCAGGCATCCATGATGTGCAGGTCCTGGTAGGGCAGCGCGAGGTTGAGCACGACGTCGGGGCGGAAGCTCTCGATGAGAGCGACGAGCGCGTCCACGTCGTTGGCGTCCACCTGCGCGGTGTGGATGACCGTCTTGGTCTTGCCCTGCAGCTGCTGCTTGAGCGCGTCGCACTTCGACTTCGTGCGGCTCGCGATCATGATCTCTTCGAATGCTTCGCTGTTCTGGCAGCATTTGTGGATGGCGACGGAGGCGACGCCGCCGCAGCCGATGATGAGTGCTTTTCCCATGGTCGGTATCTCCTTATTCGTTTATTTTTTTGTGCGCGCCGCAGGCGCGCGGGAAGGGCTTATTTTTGTAGCGCGATGAGCAGCTCGCGCACGATCTTGCAGGCGACGGCGGTCGAGACGCCGGACGGATCGCAGTGCGGCGAGAGCTCGTTGACGTCGAGCGCGACGACGTCGAGGGCGCCGCAAGCGGCGGTGAGGGCGCGGCGGAGGGCGTCGAAGGTGACGCCGCCCGGCTCGGGCGTCCCCGTGCCGGGGAAGACGGAGGGATCAAGCACGTCTAAATCGACGGTCAGGTAGACGGGAACGCCGCGCAGTTTGGCAAGGGTCGCGTCCAGCCCGTCCAGGTCGAATTTGTGGGTGAAGACGCGGCCCTTCCCCCAATCGAACTCAGATTTGTCGCCCGAGCGGATGCCGTAGTGGAAGATCTTTCCGTCGCCGACGAGGTCGTGGCAGCGGTGCAGTACGCAGGCGTGCGAGAGCCGGCTGCCGAGGTAGTCGTCGCGCAGGTCTGCGTGCGCGTCGAAGTGCAGGATATGAAGGTTTGGGTACTTGGCGAAGACCGCCCGCACCGCGCCCAGCGTGACGAGGTGTTCGCCGCCGAGCAGGAAGGGGAGCTTTCCGTCCGCGAGGATGGCTTTTGCCTGCGCCTCGATCATTGCGAGTGCGGGCGCGGGGTCGCCGAAGGGCAGCTCGAGGTCGCCCGCGTCGAAGACGGCGCCTTCCGTCACTTCCCTGTCCTGATAGGGCGAATACAGCTCCAGCCCGTACGATTCGCGGCGGATGGCGGAGGGGCCAAAGCGCGTTCCCGGGCGGAAGGAGGTGGTAGAATCGAAGGGCGCGCCGAAGAGGACGACGTTCGCATCCGCATACTCGGCGTCACAGCCTAAAAAGGTTTCAACGTTTTTCTTCAACATCGGTCAGAAGTTCCTCCACATAGGCGGGCAGATAAAATGCGCCGCGGTGCAGTGTCGTGGTGTAGTAGCGGCAGGGCAGGTGTCGCGCGTTCCAGCGCGCCTCGTTCAGGTCGCGCAGCGGGTGGTATTTTTTGGTGGAAAAGCCGAACAGCCAGTGCCCCGAAGGGTAGGTCGGGATGTGCGCCTGGTAGATGCGCGAAAAGGGGAAGGATTCGATGATGCGCTTGTGTGCCCGCTGCATGGCGAGCGCGTCCTGCTCGTAGAAGGGGCTCTCGTGCTGGTTGACCATGATGCCGTCCTC
>CASEIS010000123.1 GCA_949287895.1 uncultured Bacillota bacterium | reverse complement strand
GGCGCGGACAACGGCCTGTCCATTACGACCACGGATGAAGAAGGAAATACTGTCGTGAGCGAGCTGGGTCTCGCGCTCGGCGCGGATTACGACGATCCCCGCTGGGACGAGCTGCTCGATCAGTTGGATAAAGAGGAGGCGCTTGAACTCGTCCTCAACGGCTATGCTTCGAACGGCGCGGTCGAATCGATCGGCAAACCCGCCACCGTCGACCTCGACGGCCCCGCACAGATCGGCAGCTTCGGTATGGCGATGCTGTACGGCACGGGCACCGGCTTCCCTTGCGCGACCGTGATCGGCCAGACGTTCAGCAAGACGCTCGCCTATGACTTCGGCCTCTCGCTCGGCAAAGAGGGCGTCTCGATGGGCATCAACGGCTGGTACGGCCCCGCGATCAACCTGCACCGCAGTGCATTCGGCGGCCGCAACTTCGAATATTATTCGGAAGATCCCTATCAGATGGGCGTCATGGCTGCAGAGGCGGTGCGCGGCGCGAAAAATACGGGCATGTATTGCTACCTGAAGCACCTCGTGCTCTATGAACAGGAGTGGAACCGTGACGGCATCTACACTTGGCTGACAGAGCAGACGCTGCGCGAGATCTACCTCAAACCCTTCCAGATCGCCATTCAGGAAGGCGGCGCGACGGGCATCATGTCCTCGTACAACCGCATCGGCGCCATCTGGACGGGCGGCAGCGAGGCTTTGCTCAGCGACGAAGGCGTCCTGCGCGGCGAGTGGGGCTTCCGCGGCGCTGTGCTGACCGACTATTGCGACCACCATGTATATATGAACGGCGATCATCAGTTCCGTGCGGGCGGCGACCTGTGGATGAGCGGTGTCTACTTCCCGGGCTGGGGCGAGCCTGCCGAGCTCGATTACGAGACGGAGTCGAACACCTTCAACCAGCGCCTGCGCAGCGCGGTCAAGAACAACACCTACATGTATCTGAACGCGCAGTACACGAACTCCATCTATAACGAGTCTGAAGATACCGTTCCCATCACGCAGGGCACCAAGACGGACGTGTTCCCTTGGTGGATCCCCGTGCTGGTCGTGCTCGACGTCATTGTCGTGGCCGGTTGCGGCGTGTGGCTGTTCTTTGCCTTCCGCAAAAAGAAGGAAGTGAAAGCGGCTTAAAGCCGTGATCGCAATGTGATGCGATAAGGGGCGGGCGCCTGTGCGCCCGCCCCTTATGTATTTTATATTTTACATAAGAAAAGCGCCCGCCATATTGGCGGGCGCAGATTTTTTTGTTTTAGCCGGAGACGATGTGGAAGAGCCCGAGGGAGACGCCGCAGAAGATGAGCAGCGACAGTACGTCGGTGATCGTCGTGATGAAGGGGTTTGCAAAGACGGCCGGGTCGATGTGGATGGTCTCCGCGAAGATGGGGACGCAGCAGCCGACGATCTTTGCGACGATGACGGCAAAGGCGATCGCGACGGCGACGGCGGTCGAGTAATACACGGTGTAGTCGTAGCCGAAGAGCAGCCTGTCGACCAACTGCAGCTTTGCAAAGCAGATGATCCCGATCGAGATGGCGATGAGGATCGCGACGCGCAGCTCCTTCCAGATCACCTGTAGGATATTGCGCGGCCTGATCTCGTCCAGTGCCATGCCGCGGATGACGGTGACAGACGCCTGGCTGCCCGCGTTGCCGCCCGTGCCCATGATCATCGGCACGCAGGCGACCAAGACGGTCGGCAGCAGCTCCTCGTAGATGTTGAGAATCAGCCCGGAAAAGGTCGCACCGACCATGAGGATGGCGAGCCAGGGGAGGCGGTGCAGGTAGATGCTGAAGACGCTCGTCTCGAGGTAGGGCTTGTCGGAAGGGGTGACGGCGTTGATATACGAGATATCTTCCGTCGCCTCTTCGGTGATGACGTCCAATGCGTCGTCAACGGTGACGATGCCGACCAGGCGGTTTTCCTGATCGACGACGGGCACGGCGAGCAGGTCGTACTTGGAGAGGAGGTTCGCGACTTCCTCTTTGTCGTCCAGCGTCTTGACGGAGATGATGTTCGTCTCCATGAAGGTGCCGATCTGTTCGTCGTAGTTGTGCAGGAGCAAGTCTTTGACGGTAACGATGCCGAGCAGGGTGCGCGCGTTGTCCGTCACGTAGCAGGTGTAGATGGTCTCCTTGTCGATGGCTTCCTTGCGGATCTTGTCGAAGCATTCGCGCACGGTCATCGTCTGGTGGAGGGAGATGCACTCCGTCGTCATCAGGCTGCCGGCGCTGTCCTTCGGGTATTTGAGGATCTCGTTGATCTCTTTGCGCGTCTCGCTGTCCGCCTGCAGCAGGATCCTCTTGACGACGTTCGCGGGCATCTCTTCGATCAGGTCGACGGTGTCGTCCACGAACAGCTCGTCCAGCATGAGCTTGAGCTCTTTATCCGAGAAGGAGCTGATCAAAAGCTCCTGCTCCGAGCTGCCCATCTCGACGAAGGTCTCGGCGGCGAGCTCTTTGGGGAGCAGGCGGAAGACGATGGGGATATCCTTTTCGTCCAGTTCTGAAAAGATCTCCGCAAGGTCGGCAGGTTCAAGCTCGGCGAGCAGAGGTTTGAGCAGGGGATACTTTTTTTCTTCGAGATAGTCGACGATCTCGACGATCTTGTCGTTTCGGTTTTCAGGCGTCGCCTTGCGCAGGACCTCGTGCACGACGTCCGTCGGCATGCTTTCGAGCAGGTCTTCGACGTCGTCGTCGATGATCTCGTCGGTGACCGACTGCAGCTTGACATCGTTGAAGTCTTTGAGTACGCGCTTCTGCGTATCGCTGCTTAAAAGCACGAACACATCGGCGGCGAGCTCCTTGTCGAGGCAGCCGAACAATTTTGGCAGATGTTCGTTGTCCATCGAGTTGAGGAGCTTTGCGAGATCTTCCTTCGAGAGTTCGTCCAGGAGGGAGTGCAGATCTTCGATGCGGTTCTCGTCTAAAAGCTGGATGATCTTCTCTTTCACGGCGTCGCCTCCTTTAGCAAATTCCCTCGTTTCAGTATAAATTTTTTCGTGTATTTTGTCAAGCATTCGCGGCGGCGTCGGCACCGCCGCGCGGAAATAATTTCCGCATAAAAAGTGTCGCGGCGGTCAGTTTTTGTTGAACGGCGTGCCCGTTTGTGTTATAATCAAAAGAAAACGAACAGGAGAAAGTCAGCGATGAATGAAAGGATGTACGGGCTCGGCAGCCGCCGCTCGGTGATCCGTGAAATTTTTGAATTCGGTAAAAAGCGTGCCAAAGAAGTTGGCGCGGAAAACGTGTATGATTTCAGCCTCGGCAACCCGAGCGTCAACCCGCCGCAGATCGTAACGGATACGCTCACGCAGCTTCTGCGTGAGGAGGACCCGACCGCGCTGCACGGCTATACTTCGGCGCAGGGCGACGCCTCCGTCCGCGAGGCGATCGCCGACTATATCCGCAAGACGCACGGCGTCGAGGCGGATGCCGACTATATCTACATGACTTGCGGAGCGGCGGCGTCTCTCACCATCTCCCTCTCCGCCATCTGCGTCCCGGGTGACGAAGTTATCACCTTCGCTCCCTATTTCACCGAGTACAAGGTGTTTACCGAGACGGCGGGGGCGAAGCTCGTCGCGCTCGACTCCGACCCGGACACCTTCCAGATCGATTTGAAGGCTTTGGAAGGGGCGATCAATGAAAAGACGGCCGCCGTCCTTGTCAACTCGCCCAATAACCCGAGCGGCGTCGTCTACCGCGAGGAGACCATCGTGCGCCTCGCCGAGATCCTGCGCGAAAAGTCGGCGCAGCTGGGCAAGACCATCTACCTCATCACAGACGAGCCGTACCGCGAGCTCGTGTACGGCGGCGTCAAGGTGCCGTACCTCACCAAGTATTATCCGCACACGGTGGTGTGTTATTCCTATTCCAAGTCCCTTTCGCTGCCGGGTGAGCGCATCGGCTACATCTTCGTCAATCCCTCGGCCGACCGGGCCAAAGAGCTGTACCTCGCCGTCTGCGGCGCGGGCCGCGCGCTCGGCTATGTGTGCGCGCCGTCTCTCTTCCAAAAGATGATCGCGCGCTGCCAGGGGGTCACTTCCGACGTCTCCGTCTACGAGCGCAATCGCGACGCGCTGGCCGGTGCGTTGCGCGCATATGGCTTCACCTGCGTACAGCCGGACGGCGCCTTCTATCTGTTTGTCAAGTCGCCCGAGGCGGATGCGTACGCCTTCTGTGAGTGTGCCAGAAAATTTGACCTGCTGCTCGTCCCCGGCGACGACTTCGGCTGCAAGGGATATGTGCGCATCGCTTACTGCGTTTCGCCCGCAATGATCGAGCGCTCGCTCCCGTCCTTCCGCAAGTTGGCGGAAGAATACGGCCTCTGCAAATAAAGTATCTTCTGTAAGGCTGCGCCCCCTCGCGTTCTGCGCGGGGGCGCTTTTGCATTTTTCACAAAGAATGCCGTATTATACGCAAATTATGTCACATATAGTACTCTATGAAGCGTTTTTTGCGTGCCGTTCGTACGCCGTTTTTGTGTATCCTTTGCTTGGCGGTCGCCCTCTTCGCCTGCCTGTATCCGCTGCGCGGGGCAAGCGAGGAAGAGGCTGAGGCGTGGCCGGGCGTGCTGCGCCTGTGGCAGATCGACAGTTTTGAGGGCGGGCGCGGCTCGCGTGCCTCTTTTTTGGGCGGCGTCGCCCGCCATTACGAATCGGAAGGTGGGATGCTCATTCTCGTGACGCAGCACACGGCGGAAAGTGCAGCATACGCCTTACAAGACGGGCAGACGCCCGACCTCATCTCATATGGGCCCGGATTTGAGCTTGCGACCGAAATCGCGCGTCCTGTTCCGGATCATTCCTTTGCCGCCGGCACGTTGGGCGGTGAAACATACGCAGTGCCGTGGTGCCGCGGCGGGTATTTTTTGTTGACCGGAGACGGGGATTTCTCGGATATATCGGCAAAAAACACTGTGCTCAGCGCGGGGCGCGGGGCATCCGTAAAAGCGGCTGCCGTATTGGAAGGATGGGGAGGGGACTTCGCCGTGCAAGATTCGCAGCAGGCGTATCTCTCGCTGATCGGCGGAAAATATCGGTATATGGTCGGATCGCAGCGCGATGTCTGGCGGCTGCGGACCCGTCAATTTTCCTTTACGGCGAAGCCGCTTACCGCGTATAGCGACCTGTTGCAATATATTTCTGTCTGCTCGGAAGATGCGCGGCGGTATGCGGCGGCGCTTTCCTTTCTCGAGCTGCTGCTCTCGCAGGAGATACAGCAGACGCTCACAAAGATCGGCATGATGAGCATACAGTATTCTATATATGCAGATGATTCCGTCTTTTCCGCTGCCGAGCGGGAGTGTGCCCGCGCGACGGTGCCCGCTTTTATGTCTGCGGCGGCGCGGGCGGAGATGGATGCGTGCGCAGAGAGCGCGCTGAAGGGAGACAAAAGCGGCGTAAAAAAATTGGAAAACTTTCTTACAGAATATTGTAAAAAAAGTTCATTTGCTGTATAATAGAGGAGAACGAAATGGACATCTCGCCGGAGTTTATGCGCGGAGATCTTTCCGATCTTCCCCGCCGAAAAGGGTTTTCTTTTCGGCGGCACACGACAGTCTGCGTCGGGGGAGGGGCGCCGCTCGCGTTTTTTCCGCGAAGTGCGCCGGAACTCGCGGCGGCGGCTTGCCGTTTGCGCGAGGCGGGCGTTCCGCATTGTATACTCGGCAACGGATCCAACGTGCTCGTCTCCGATGCGGGTTTTGACGGCGTCGTCGTCGCAACGGGCCGTGCAAAGGCGGTCTCCGTGCGCGGAGATATCGTCACGGCCGAAGGCGGTGCAATGCTCTCCGCCGTGCTTGCGGTAGCGGTGCAGGCAAGGCTTGACGGGGCCGCCTTTTTGCAGGGGATCCCGGCGACGGTCGGCGGCGCGCTCTTTATGAACGCGGGCGCGGGCGGGCAGTCTATGGCGGAGATCGTGCAGTCGGTCACCGCGTTGATCGACGGCAGGGAGCAAACGCTCTCTGTGCGCGAGTGTGCATTCGGTTACAAGGATTCCATATTTCAAAAGACAGATTGCTGTATCCTTTCGGCCGAGTTTAAGTTGATTTCCGGAGATTTGCATAGTATTCTGTCAGACATAGATCGCGTCAAACAGCGGCGTTCTGTCCTTCCGCGCGGCCGCAGCATGGGCTGCGTGTTCCGCAACGCGGGCGGCCATTCAGCCGGCGCGCTGATCGAGCGGGCGGGATGCAAGGGGATGTCCTGCGGCGGCGCCTTCGTGTCCGATCGGCATGCAAATTTTCTGATCAATCGCGGCGATGCGTTGGCTGCAGATTTTACAGAACTCATCGCTTCCGTGCGCGCGCGTGTATTGGCGCAGACGGGGATACGACTGGAAGAGGAGATACGTTACATAGGAGTATTTTAGGATGCGACTGACGGGTGATTATCATACGCATACGATCTATAGCCACGGCAAGGGCACCGTGCTCGAAAACGCGATGCGCGCCAAAGAGATCGGTCTGGAAGAGATCGCCATCACCGACCACGGATTCGAGCAGCTCGCCTTCGGGCTGCGCCACGAGCGCATCCCCCAGCTGATCGCCGACTGTAAGGAAGCGAGCAGGCAGACGGGCATTCCCGTCTATGTGGGGACGGAGGCAAATCTCTGTGACGAAAACGGGCGCACCGATCTGCGGGAGGAAGATTATAAAGACTTCGACATCTTCCTGATGGGCATCCACCGCTTTGTCAAGTTCACGCATTTCCGCGATTTCTGGAATATGTTTGTACGCAACTCGGTGGATACGACCTTTCATATCCGCCCGAGCAAGAGCCTCGTCCGCTACAACACCAACGCGTATATCAACTGCATCAAAAAATATCCGATCGATGCGATCACGCACATCAATTATCAAAGTTTCTGCGACGTAGTCGAAGTCGCGAAGGCGGCGCGCGACTATGGCACATATATCGAGCTGAATTCTAAAAAGGTGCATTTGACCGACGAGGAGCTCGCCAAGGTGCGCGACACGGGCGTGCGTTTTATCATCGATTCGGACGCGCACACGGTCGACCGCATCGGCGACACGAAGCTTGTGGACAAGATCCTTTCCCGTGTGGAGGTCCCGCGCGATCGGATCGACAATATCGACGGGCGGAAGCCGAACTTCCGTTTCCGCGCTTATAAGGAGAAAAATCTGTAACGTGGCCGCCCTAAATTTTACGCGCGAGATCAAGCGCGAGATCGTGCGCCACGGGATCGAGAATGCCTGCTGCCGTACGGCTGCGCTCTCCGCTTTTTTGCGCGTTACGGGCAGCGTTCTGCGCAGCGGTTCGCGCGTCGGGTTTGAATTTGTCACCGAGAGCGAGCGCACGGCCGAATTCGTGATCGGGATGCTCGAGGACTTGTTCGGTGCCGAGCTGAAAGTCGTCCGCGCCGAGGCGGATGCGCGCAACGGCCGCGACCGCCTCGTCTTCCAGTGCCTCTCCGACCGCTCTCTGTATATCCTGCAGGAGCTCGGCATCGTCGAGCGGGCGGGAGATTCGATCACGCTGCATCTGGACATCGACCGCTATCTGATCGAAAACGAATGCTGCAAGCGCGCCTATATCATCGGCGCCTTTCTCGGCAGCGGCAGCTGCAGCGTCCCGCAGATGGAGGACGCGCGCTCGGGCTACCATCTCGAGATCGTCTTTTCGGGGGCGCGGATGGCAGAGTCTTTCTGTGAACTGCTGGCCGTATACGATATCCTCGCCAAGTGCGTCGAGCGAAAGGGGACGTATGTCGTCTACCTCAAGAGCCTCGGCGCTATTTCCGATTTTCTGCACCTTCTGGGTGCGGACGCCGCGCTGCAAAAATTGGATGAACTTGCCGGCAAAAAGGAAGAGCGCAACCGCATCAACCGCGTGGCAAACTGTCTGCAAAAAAACTACGATAAGAGCGTGCTCGCTTCTGTGCGGCATATCCGCGCGATCGAGGCGATCGCTGCGGCCGTCGGGCTGAACGAGCTTGACCCGCCGCTGCGCGAGGTCGCTGAGGCGCGCCTTGCCGATAAAGAGGCGTCGCTCAAAGAATTGGCGGCCCGCCTCGGCATCACGAAGAGCTGTCTCAACCATCGCCTCCGCAAATTGGTGCGGATGGCGCAAGAATTATCGGGGGAGGTTTGAACTTATGGAACGTTCCGAATTTATCTATCATAAAAAAACATACAACGCGTACGACGCGCAGCAGATCGTCTTTGAAGCGTCTAAGTACAAGAGCGAGCTCATCATCCAGGACGGAAACAAGCGCGCGAACGCAAAGAGCATCGTCGGGCTGCTCTCGATGCGCTTTTTGCCCGACGACGAATACACGGTGCTGGCAGACGGCGCGGACGCGAAGCAGGCGGCAAACGGCCTGGCGTCCTTCATCGCGCGGCTTTGAGCGCGCGCATCGGGAGAGGTAAGTGCGAATGAGCGATTTTGTGCACCTGCACGTCCACACAGAATACAGTTTGCTGGACGGCGCCTGCAAAGTCAAAGAACTGGTCTCTTATTGTGTCAAAAACGGGATCAAGGCGATCGCGATCACCGATCACGGCAATATGTACGCGACGCTGCAGTTTGCCGAGCAGTGCCGCAAAAACAATATCCAGGCGATCATCGGCTGCGAGATGTATATGACGCGCGACCTGCACGTCAAGGATCACACGAGTGACTTCGAACACCTCATCTTGCTCGCTAAAAACAAGAAAGGGTATAAGAATCTCGTCAAGCTGGATTCGATCGCCTTCGTCGACGGGTTCTATTATAAGCCGCGCATCGATTATAAGACGCTGCGCGAACACAGCGAGGGGCTGGTCTGCCTCTCGGCCTGCCTCGCCGGGCGCATCCCCAAATTGCTGCTGCGCGGCGACTACGCGGGCGCAAAGCAGACGGCGCTCGAGCTCAAGGATATCTTCGGCGACGATTTCTATATCGAGCTGCAGGATCACGGCCTGCCCGAGCAGCGGCGCATCCTGCCGCTTTTGCTGCAGCTCTCAAAAGAATTAGATATCCCGCCCGTCGCCACTAACGACGTGCACTATATTCGCAAAGAAGATTGGGAAATGCAGGATGTGCTCATGTGCATCCAGACCAAGAAGACGGTCGACGACCCCAAGCGCATGAAGTTCGAGACGCAGGAGTTCTATCTGAAATCTCCGCAGGAAATGGAGGAACTCTTCTCCTATGTCCCGGAGGCGATCTCCAACACCCTCGTCATCGCGCAGAAGTGCGCGGAAGAGCCCTGCTTCGACCTCAAAGATAACGGCGACCCCATCAAAGATAAATCACTGATCCCCGGTTATACGCCGGAGGACGGTTCCGACCCCAAAGACTACCTGACCCGCCTGACGTGGGATGGGCTCAAGCGCCGCTACGGTGAGATCACCGAGGCGGTCAAAAAGCGCGCCGACTACGAGCTGGGCATCATCCTCGGGATGGGCTTCGCCGAATACTACCTCATCGTCATGGACTTTATCCAGTGGTCCAAGGCGCGCGGCATCCCGGTCGGCCCGGGGCGCGGCAGCGGCGCGGCGAGCATCGTCGCGTACGCGATCGGCATCACGGACATCGACCCGCTCAAGTATGACCTCTTCTTCGAGCGCTTCTTGAACCCCGACCGCGTGACCATGCCGGATTTTGACGTCGACTTCTGCAACGAGCGGCGTCAGGAGACCATCGAATACGTCCGCAAAAAATATCATCCCGAAAACGTCGCGCAGATCGTCACCTTCGGTACGCTCGCGTCCAAGGCGGCGATCAAAGACGTCGGCCGCGTGCTGCGCGTCCCGTATTCGGAGACGGACCGCGTGACCAAGGTCATGGACGGCAAGTCTACCATCGGCGAGCTTCTCGGCCGCGGCATCGACGCGCTGCGGCAGAAGGCCGCCGCCGAACAGGACGAGGACAAGCGCACCGAGCTGCTCAAAAAGGTAGAGGAGCAGGAAAAGAAGCGCAACCCCGAGTTCATCCAGCTGTATGAGACGGACGAGCAGCTGCACCGCGTCATCGATATGGCCCTCAAATTGGAGGGGATGCCGCGCAACACCTCGATGCACGCCGCGGGCGTCGTCATCTGCCGCAAGCCCATCGCCGACGCCGTGCCCCTCTCGCGCAACGGCGAAGACATCACCACCCAGTTCAACATGAAGGAAGTGGAATCCATCGGCATGCTCAAGATGGACTTCCTCGCGCTGACCACTCTCACCGATATCAAAAAGGCGTGCGACTACATCCTCGAAGATACAGGCCGCACCATCGACTGGGATGAGATCGGCTACGAAAACAAGGAAGCATACGAGCTCATCTCCGAAGGGGATACCGACGCCGTGTTCCAGCTCGAGCAAGGGGGCATGAAGAAGTTCATGAAGGAGCTCAAGCCCGACTGCCTCGAGGACATCATCGCAGGCGTCGCGCTCTACCGCCCCGGTCCGATGGCGTACATCCCGACGTACATCGCCAACAAGCTCAACCCGTCGCAGGTCAAATACGATTGCCCGCAGCTCGAACATATCCTTAAAGTCACCTACGGCGTCATCGTCTACCAGGAGCAGGTCATGCAGATCTTCCAGGATCTGGCCGGCTTCTCGCTCGGGCAGGCAGACCTCGTCCGCCGCGCGATGGGCAAAAAGAATAAGGCCGAACTGATGGCGCAGAAGGACAAGTTTATCTTCGGCAACATCAAGGACGGGGGCAACATCGAGGGCGCCGTCAGCCGCGGTATCCCCAAGGAGGTCGCCGCCAAGATCTTCGGCGACATGGAGAGCTTCGCCAGCTACGCCTTCAACAAGGCGCACGCGACCTGCTACGCCGTGCTCGCCTATCGTACGGCCTACCTCAAGCGCTTTTATCCCAAAGAATTTCTTGCGGCCATCCTCAATAACCGTATCGACAAGATCGAGGAAGTTTCCAAGTACATCGTCTATCTGAAGGAGAAGAACATCCTCGTCCTGCAGCCGGACGTCAACAAGAGCAAGACGTACTTTTCGGTGCAGGGGAACGGCGTCCGATTCGGTTTGAGCGCGCTCAAGGGGGTGGGCGTCAACGCGACGCAGTCCATCATCGACGAGCGCGAGGCCAACGGCGACTTCAAGAATTTTGCAGACTTCGTCTTCCGCTGTGCGCCCTTCCTGAACAAGCGCATGCTCGAAGGG
Source organism: uncultured Bacillota bacterium (assembly GCA_949287895.1). Classification (GTDB taxonomy): domain Bacteria; phylum Bacillota; class Clostridia; order Christensenellales; family Borkfalkiaceae; genus Borkfalkia. The sequence continues at coordinate 8,763 of CASEIS010000123.1, read as the reverse complement.
CTGATCTGTGCGGGCGCGTTCGACTGCTTCGGCGTCAACCGCGCGCAGCTGCTCGCCGTCTACGACGGCGTGCTCGACCGCGCGAACAAGATCGCCAAGCAGAAGCAGAGCATGCAGATGAGCCTGTTCGGCGACATCATCGAGGAGGACGTGACGGATATCCAATATCCCGATCTCCCCGAGTTGGAAACGAACGAAAAGCTGGCGAAGGAGAAGGCCGTGCTCGGCGTGTATGTCAGCGGCCATCCCTTTGAAAAGTTTGCCGGCGCGTTCGGAGACTGTTCCTTCTCTTGCCTTAAAATGCAGAACTATGAGGAGGATGAAGACGGTCATAAGACTTATCCCGAGCTTACGGACGGCGCGACCGTCACCATGGGCGGCATCATCGGCTCCTTCAAGCGCATCAACACGCGTTCGGGCGCGCCGATGGCGTTCATTTCGGTGGAGGACTTATACGGCAGTATCGAGTGCGTCGCCTTCCCCAATGTCTACGAAAAGATCCGCGGCATCGTCGTGCCCGATAAGATCGTGCGCCTTTCCGGCAAGATGCAGCTGGATGAGGAGAAGGCGCCCGTCATCATCCTTGACCGCATGCAGGAATTTACCGGTACGGGCGAGCCGGCCGCGGCTGCTGCGGCGCCCGCGCAAAAGCCGCGAGAGCACGCCTTGTGGCTGAACGCGTCGTCGCTCACCGAAGAAGAATTTGACGATCTGACGTCGCTGTTCTCCAATTACATGAACGGGAATATGGTGGTGAAGATCAAGCGCGGCGGCAAGCTGTACCGCATGAACAACATCAACGATTGCCGCGGCCTGCGCGACGAGCTCGATCTGTATTTGCGTGAAGACGAGATCGTGCGCGTCTGAGTGCTTTTTTGTCGAAAAATGCGTCGGCATTGACAAAAAATGTTCGAAACAATAAAGAATCCTGTAAACCATAATCTTGTCTTGCAAAATGCTTTTCATTTGCAGATAAATTTGTTATAATATGCGGGAAATAAAATAACTTGACTCTATCTAAAGGGAACGGAGGATTATTATGAAGCGAATTGGTGTTTTGACGAGCGGCGGCGATGCTCCCGGCATGAATGCCTGCATCCGTGCGGTCGTCCGGACGGCGAAGTATTTCGGCATGGAAATTTTCGGCATCAAGCAGGGGTATGCCGGCTTGATCAACGATGACATGGCTCCGATGGAAATGCGCAGCGTCTCGGATATCGTGCAGCGCGGCGGCACCATCCTTCGTACGGCCCGCTGCGTTGAGATGTATACCGTCGAGGGGCAGAAGCAGGCGGTCAAGACGCTCAACGACCGCGGCATCGAGGGGCTTGTCGTCATCGGCGGCGACGGCTCTTTCCGCGGAGCGAAGTGCCTGAGCGAGCAGTACGGCATCCCGACCATCGGCATCCCCGGCACCATCGACAACGACCTCGAATACACCGACTACACGCTCGGCTTCGATACGGCAGTCAACACCTGTCTCGATATCATCAACAAGCTGCGCGACACGATGACCTCGCACGAGCGCATCAGCGTCGTCGAGGTGATGGGGCGCCGCTGCGGCGACATCGCCCTGTATTCCGGCATTGCGAGCGGCGCGGAGATCATCATCGTTCCCGAGATCCCGTTTGACATGGATGACATCGTCCTGCGCATCAACCGCAGCCGCGCCAACGGCAAACATTCGAACATCATCGTCCTCGCGGAAGGCGTTTCGACTGCGGAAGAGTTCTCCAAGAAGCTGCAGGCCATGACGACCTATTCCGTGCGCGGTACGACCATCGGCCACGTTCAGCGCGGCGGTTCGCCCTCGATGGCAGACAGAATGCTCGCGGCGCAGTTCGGCAACCATGCCGTCCGCATGCTCAAAGACGGCATCGGCAACCGCGTCGTCGGCATCCACAAAAATGAGATCATCGACATGGACATCATCGAAGCTGTCAGCATGAAGAAGAAGTTCAACTATGAACTTTACGAAACGCTGCAGATGATCTCGATGTAACAGCGATCAAAAATCGGTAAAGCCGCCCCCTTGTGGGGCGGCTTTTTTCGTGTTTTGGGCAATTTGCTGTTATTTTTGTATCCAGCCGCGCAGATTCTTGTAAAAATTTACAAAAAAGTTGCAAGATAGCCTTGAAATTATTCTTTCGCTGTAATATAATAGTATGGAAGAGAATATGCGCTGCCCGCGCCGCTATGCCGCTCGGCCGGCACCCGCCGCGGGGCAAGACAGAATAGAAGGAAGGAACCAAAGTTATGATCCTGACTGTTTGCTTAAACCCCTGTACCGACGTAACGATCGAGATCGATTCGCTCAACGTCGGCAAGATCAATCACGTCAAGAACAAGACGCTCAGCTTTACGGGCGCGGCGCTCAACGTCGCGATCGGCGTTGCCCGCCTGCACGGCCAGAGCTACGCGACCGGATTCATGTACAATGAAAACGGTTCGCTGTTCGAACAGGCCCTCGATCGTGAAGGGGTGCCCAGCGTCTTTGTCTGGAATAAGGGGCGCGTCCGCGAAAACTATAAGTTCATCGACAATAAATCGATGCTGACCGAGGTCAACGACGTGGGCGAGTGCATCAGCCAGCACAAGCAGGACGAGCTCATCGACATCGTCGGCAATCTCTCCAAGACGAGCAGCGTCATGGTCGTTTCGGGCAGTTTGCCGCAGGGCGTGGACAGCAATTACTATGCGCGGCTCTTCTCTGTCGCCGCGCCTGACACGCTGAAGATCGCCGATACGGAAGGGGCTAAGCTTCTCTCCGCTCTCACGACCGGGCTCGACCTCGTCAAGCCGAACAAAGACGAGCTGCAGAACACCTTGCAGCAGGAGTTCAAATCGCGCGACGAGCTGTTAAAGGGCTGCTACGCGCTGCTGGACAAGGGCGCCAAGCGCGTGTTGCTCTCTCTCGGCAAAAAGGGTGCGATCATCACCGACGGCACCAAAAACTACTATTGTAAGAGCATCAACGTCGCGATCAATTCTACGGTCGGCGCGGGCGACGGCATGGTCGCTGCGGCGGCGATGATGCTCGAACAGGGCGCGCCGCTCAACGAGATCCTGCGCGCCGGCGTCGCCGCGGGTACCGCTACGGTGACCACCTTCGGGCAGATCTCGTTCACCAAGGAAAAATACGACGAGATCTTCGCCAATATCAAAGTGGAGGAGTTTTGATCTTTGATCACGGTCGCGGACGTCAAAAATGATGCGGAAGTCAAGGCGATCATGTATATGGCGGAGAGCCAGATCGAGGCGCTCGGCTTTACAGAACATTCTGTGCGCCATTCGTCCATCGTCAGCCGCTGGGCAGGTGAGATCCTGCAGAAGGTCGGGGGCGACGCGCACCGCGTCGAGCTCGTCAAGATCGCTGGCTATCTGCATGACATCGGCAACAGCGTCAATCGCGCGGGGCACGCGCAGAGCGGCGCCCTGCTCGCGTACAAGATATTGACGCGCATGGGCATGGATTATCGCGACGCGGCGGAGATCATGACGGCGATCGGCAACCACGACGAGGTGGAAGGGCTTCCCGTCAGCGACATCACCTCCGCGCTCATCATTGCGGACAAGGCGGACGTGCACAAGAGCCGCGTGCGGCACAACACGACGCGCATGAGCATGGCGGAACAGAACATTCATGACCGCGTCAATCTCGCCGCCGAGCGCTCGCGCGTCGACGTGCTGCCCGACAAGGGGGAGATCGTGCTCGATATCCAGATCGATACCGATAAGTGCCCCGTGATGGACTATTTTGAAATTTATTTCAACCGGATGCGGCTTTGCAGCCGCGCCGCCGCCTTCCTCGGCAAAAAGTTTTCGCTCGTGATCAACGGGGTGCGCCTTTCATAAAAATACGGGATCGGCCGACTCGTCGGCCGATCTTTTGCTGCCTGCCGTGTGCGCACCGCTTGCCGCCGGCGCTGCAGTCAAAGCAGGCGGCGCGTCTCGATATAGTAGCGCCAGCGCTGGGCGCTGATCTCTTCGATCACGGCATAGTCGGATGCGGTATGCAAGATATAGTTGTCGCCCAGATACAGTGCGACGTGCCCGACACGCTCGACGCCCGTCTTGTTGTAGCGCTGCGCGTTGGTGAAAAAGATCAGGTCGCCGCGCTCGATCTTGCTGCGCGGCACATAGCTGCCCTGTTTGACCTGCGTGCGCGTCGTCATGTGCAGGTTGACGGCCGCGCCGCGGTGAAAGATATACTGTATGAGCGAGGAACAGTCGAATTTGCTCGCGTCAAAACCGCTCAGCTTTCTGCCGCTGCCGTCGTGGTAGCGCGCCGCTCCGTATACGTAGGGGAAGCCGAGCAGCCGCAGCCCTTCTTCAATGACGTCTTCCACCGCCTGCGAATAGTGCTTTTCCAACTCGCGCAGCTCGGTATAATTTGCCGCTGCGCTGATGTATGCGGTGCGGTTTTTGTACCGCGTGACGTACCAGTCGCCGCTGCGGCTGACCAGCGTCACCATATCGCCCGCATCGAGATACCCGAGAGAAGCGTGGCTCGTACCCGGCCCGCTGCGCAGCTGCAGCCCGTCCACCTTCGCGCGGATGTAGGGCGCGGTCTCGATGACCGGTTCGGGCTCGGGCTCCGGCTCATCGGCGGGGGCGTCTGCGGGCGGCGCCTCTTCTTCCGGCGGATCTTCCTCCGCCTCGCCCGAATCCTGTTCGGGCGGATCCTGTGTTTCGGGCGGGCCTTCGCCGTCTGCGACGATGTCGTTTCCTCCGGACGCGCGCGGCAGGAGAAAGGCGACCCCGACGCAGAGCAGGAGGCCGGCGAGAAAGAGCGCAAAGCCTCGATAGATCGTGTTCTTCATTTCGTTCACCTCCGCGCAGTATGATAACAAAAATTATACCAAAAATCAACGCAAAAATTTTGTCACAGAAGTGAAAATCTGCCTTTTGCATAGTACTATGTCAGGCATAAATCGCGTAAAAAGGGAATTGTTTTATGATTTGGCTCATCGTCATCCTCTGTATCGTCCTGCTTGTCGCCGCGCTTGCTGTGATCGCCTTTGCCGCCGCATGGCGGTGTGACCGTCACTTTTTCGGCAGGCGGCTGAACGGCAATCCGCTCGTGCGCTACTTTGAGGCTAAAGATTTCGTCGGCTTGTCGGCCGATCCCGTCCGCTTCAAATCTTACAGTGGCGTCGAGCTGCGCGGCTTTTGGTACACGAAGGAGGGCGTCGTACCGAAGGCGGTCGTCGTCTTTGCGCACGGCTACGGCGCGGGGCACCTCGCCTATACGACGGAGATCGACTATTTGGCCGGCTGCGGCTATGCCGTTCTCGCCTTTGACATGACGGGCTGCGGCGAGAGCGGCGGCGGGTGCCTCGAAGGGTTCGATCAGGGCCCGCTCGACCTCTCGGCCGCCCTCGACTTCGTCGTCGGTTCCGCGTTCGGCCATCTGCCCGTCCTGCTCGTCGGCCATTCGTGGGGCGCCTTTTCGGTGCTCAACACGCTCCCCGCGCATCCGGAAGTTGCGGGCGCCGTCGCGATGTGCGGCTTTGTGTCCGGCGCTGCCGCGGTAGCCGAATCGGCCTTCCGCAAGCGCCTTGCCTTCGCGCCCTTCCTCGCCTTTTGGCTTCGCATCGTCAACCGCAGGCGCTTTGGCAAGGACGCCAACTTTGACAGCATTCGCTCTTTGCAAAATTCACGTCAGCCGCTGTTGCTGTTGTACGGCGGTGCCGATGCGACCATTCGCTATGCGACGAACGGCGCGCGCATCCGTAAGGCCGCGAGGGGGCGCGCGGATACAGAGTTTCTCTTTTACCCGGATAAGGGGCATAACGTCTATCTTTCTGCCGCGGCGGAGAAAGCGCTGCATGAAGAGCTCGGCTCCATCCCGCCCGCAGTCGCCGGCGATGCGGAAGCGCTCAAAGCGTATTACGCTTCGCTCGATTATCGCAAATTGACTGAAGAGGACCCGGCAGTCATGCAATCTGTCTCCGATTTTTTGGGGCGCTGTCTGTGTGCGCGCAAAGACGGTCGGCGCGCTGCAAAATAGGTGATGTTGGCAATAAAAAAGGCGTGCTCTCCGATTGTTTGGAGAGCACGCCTTTTGTTTGGTGTGCCTATACGGGGCGCCCGGCGATGCGGTCGAAGATCTTCGTAAATGGCAGAAAGAGAAGTGCGACGGTCGCGATCGTGCACAGCGTCTGCGGCACGAGGGCGAGGAATGAGCCGTAAAAGTAAGTCATGAAGGCCGTGCTTCCCCATTCTAAGCCGTAATAGAGCGAGGTGATGACGTCGTCGAGCAGTGTAAAGCAGACGGTGCAGGCGGCGGCGAGCGCCGTAACGGCGGCGACCGTCGCGACGGAGCGCCCGCGCGCGCCGTTGCCCTGTACGGCAAGCAGGATGTGTGCGCCGTTCAAGAGCAGAAAGAGCGCGTAGCAACAGCCGAAGATCGCCCATAGCAGCGTTTTGATGGCGCCGACCTGCAGGAGAGAGATCTTCAAAAAATCAGTCGCTGCACAAAAGACGCATCCGGCGGCCGTGGCGGCAAGCAATATGTCGGCGGAGAGCAGTATCGGGAGAGAAGATCCTCGCGTTCGGCGCGCTGCCTTCCCGAGCGAGCCGAACAGCTGTGCAAAGGCGGGGTAATAGAGGAGATAGAGGGCGATCGCGGGGGGATGAAAGCCCCACAGCAGGCAGCGAAGGAGCGAAAAGGCGACGGCGGTCCATACGCCGCTGCGCGCGCCGAACGACCAGGAAAATGTCAGGAGCAGCACGGTGACGATCTCAATGCCGACGACAGGGGCGAAGACCGCCTGCCCGCCGATCAGCAGGGCGGTCATGACGGCACAGCCGGCGATCTCTTTTGACAGAGAACGTCGCTGTTCGTCGAGAGGGGCGCTCATCCGTTTGGCCGCGCCGCTTTCTTGCGGTGCGGCATGTGGGCGACGCGGCGCATTGTCACCACGACGTCTCCTCGTAGACGATCGCGTAGGTATAGCCCGCGACCACAGGCATGCCCTCGGCGCCATAGCTGCAGCTCGCGAGCTGCTCGCCGGCATATGTATACGTCCCGAACGTCGGGTCGGCATAGGTCACGCCGTCCAGCTCGGTCAGGTCGCTGTACAGCATCCAAAAGCTGCCGCTCGAAACGCCCGACATGTTTTCCGTCCCGTTGAGGGAGGTGATCATGCCGTCTTCGATGGTGTATGTGATCTCGCCCGCCGCGGCGAGGCCGTCCAGATAAGCCTTGAGCGAGTCGGTCGCGATGCCCTCGGGCGCGGTGAACACGACGAGCGTCTCCGTTTTTTCCGTGACGACATATTCTGCATCCCCGTTGTCTGCGGGGGCGCAGGCGGCGAATGTCAGCGAGAGTGCGAGCAGGGTGCCTGCGAGCGGCAAAATCATTCTTTTGTTCATGAGATCCTCCGTGTACCATTGATTTTTGAAAAAGAAAAGCGCCTGCCGCAGGGGCAGGGCGCACGGAAAAAACGCCGATCGCAGCGCTCGGCGCGTCTCGAAAGGAGACTCTGCCGCATGCCTTCGGCGTCAGATCCGCATTTCCGCATCCCCTCGGAAAGGCTGATCGCGGCGCGCGGGGCAGGTCTTCCGGCTTACAACAGCGGTTTCGAGCGCGCCGACCTTCCCGCGGAGAGCAGTGGTCGGCGTGCGCCGCTGAAACGGCAGCGGGGGCTGCGGGGCAATTGGCCCAGACTTCCCTATTAAACGCCCGTATCTTTTTGGGGCGTACCTTCGCGCGCTTTTGATTTTGAAAACAGTATAACATACTTTGTTGGCAAGGTCAACGGTTGAAACGATTTGATCTCAATTTTTGTCAACATTTGACGCGCAAAAGAAGTCTGCTGCGGCATTTCGGTCCACGCACCCGCGATGGGTGCGACTGTTCTCCATCTTGGGAAGGTTGCTGAGTCGTTTCGATCCACGCACCCCGTGAGGGGTGCAACGCAAAGATATCAAACCAATAAACACGAACAGAACATTATCGCGGAACATCGCTTCCTGCGACAGCGCCATATCGGTGATGGCCGTTGTCTTTTTCTTGCCCATCGTGCCGCACACCATATACACGATGGGGCGGGCATTGATAAACCCGCGGTTGCGGCGCTCGTAGCGGTTCAACCGCGCATAGGCGATCTTTTTGCGGAATCGGTCAAACAATACGATGACGATCACCGCCCACGCCCAAAGCGGAATAAACGTGACGGGAACGTACAAATCGAGCACGAGCTTATAGACCTGCCGATAGATATTCACGAAATCGTACGATACGACAAAGTAGAAGTAAAAAGCCAAAAATTCCAATATGATCGTAAACAGATTGAAGTTATACGCCCAAAGGCAGAGCCATGTCACCCAATAATACCTGCGCTCATGCACGAACTGCGCAAAGGTGACGAGCCAATTTTTCACCGGGCGGTATGTATGATCGGAGATCGCCTTGAACACGCGCAGCGGGCGGCTGTCCTTGTCGTAATCGTTGTTTTGCCGCTTCAAATAGCGCTGCAAAAAGAGAACGGCGAGCAAGACGAGCGGCAGCACGAGCAGGATCGCGACGCTGATCTTGTAGAGGATATCGGCCAAAAACGAGAGATACGATCGGAAGTTGTCGCCACTCGCCCAAAGCCGCCAATAGTCGGCAAAGTCTGCCTGAAACTGCTGCCAATCGTCTGCAATGGGAACGATCGGAAACAGCCCCTCGTAACCGTCCGGCAGCAAATTGATCGTCGGCTCGATCGCGTGCGGGATGCGCAGCAGCTCGCAAAAGTAAAACCCGACGGACAG
>CASEIS010000122.1 GCA_949287895.1 uncultured Bacillota bacterium | reverse complement strand
ATAAGAGGGGGGGAGGTGCTACAGACAGGAATAAGATGGAAAGGGTGCTTGTATTAAAAAATCATTGCAAGGAGTTTTTTATGAACAAAAAGGGGAACATTAAAAAGGATTAAGTGTACTTGTGGTAGCGATATTGTTAGTAGAAAGTTTTTGTTTTTTGGGTTTGATGATAACCACGAGTGGAGCGGTTTATGCCAATGGTGAGGGAAAAAAATATACAAGAGTAAGCAATGAGTCATATTTCTCAACTACAACATATTACTTGGACGAAGATGAGTTTTTTTCTGCAGAAAACGAATTTCAAGACGTCGGAATAAACATAGAAAAAAGCAACAAAGAGAAGTTTATCGTAGGCGTTAAACAAGGAGTTTTTGTAGAAGAAATATCTAATGGAAATACTGTTTCTGATAGCCGTTTATTAACATATGATGAAGTGTACGATGGGAGTGTAGAACTTAATTCGACACATCCGATCATAGCGGCTGACATTATGACAAGAAGTTACTTAGAAATAATCATGTATATGATGCATGGCGGTAGCTCGGGAGAATATGTCGTTTATGGGCAAGCACGTTGGTCAACGCGGGTGATTATAGGAGGAGAAGAATATCCTGATGCAGGAGCCGATGATTTTATGATCATAAATTGGGGGGGAGGCGATGAAATCAAAGCGATAGAAAGAACATTTTCGGGAACATATTATGATGGAAGCGCCGTTGAATATAGTATGAATATTCAAAACGCATATCAAGGTTATAGTTGGCAGTTCAAAGAAAAGAAGGGGGCTTTTGGTCCTAATATGTCTTATGCAATAGCAAGTGTAGATATCGGTAAAACATATGACGAGGAGCAAGGCAAAGAAACAAATATTCAATTTACTTATGTGCATACGTATGGTTCTATGACGCCTACGATCAGCTTTTCTGCAGGGTATCCTTCCGGGGCAGCAGCAGGAATTTCTGTTGCACCAGTAGAAAAATCATGGCAAATCATGGTAGAAATACCGGGTATTGAATATTAAAAAGGGAGGAAAAGAGGATGAATACGATCCGCATCATCGCCGTCGTCGTAGGCATCTTGCTGGCGGTCGGCATGGCCGTAGGGTGCGTGTGTCTGTTCGCGCTTGACGCAGGGGAGGTCGTCACCGTCATGACGATCGTGCTGTTGTGCGCGCTGGTCTTTTACGCCCTGCTCGCCGTGCTCGCGCTGGTCAAGATCGCCGAAAACACGGGCAGCCGAAAAGACGAGTAGCCCGCCGCGCGGGCGCACCGCGGGCACTCTGCCATGCGGAGCACCCGTTGAATCGTTTATGGATGTAGAAACAAATTACAAACAGTCCGAAAAAGCCGCCCGCCCCGCAGTTGCGGGGCGGGCGGTCTGCTTTGCGTAGGGCGGCGTTTCTGGTTCGGCGAGAGGGCGGGCGGTCTGCTTTGCGTAGGGGCGGCGCTTCTGGTTCGGCGAGAGGGCGGGCGGCCTGCTTTGCGCGCCCGATATCCGCGCGCGCCCCGCGCAGAGACAAAAAAACCCCGCGCGGGTGCGCGGGGCGGGGGTATCTGTTTTGCGGGGGGAAGGGCGCCGCGCTGAATAATTTTTTGCTCATCCCTCCTCCATGACGAATAAGTCGCTCACAAAAACGCCGCAAGCCTCTATCTCACTCCATAATACGACGCACTGCTCGACAGGATAGTTTTCTACCGGGCAAACATAAAAATAATCGCCGTAATAATTACTATACATTTCGTTTTTGGTATCGAAGCAGAACTCCATGTCGAGGAACATTTCCCGATAGTACTCATGATCGTTTTCCCGCACGCACACCGCGATCGCGTCTTCGGTCAAGATCAGGTCTTCAAACAGCACGTCGTAGGTGATCTCGTAGCGTACATCCCGGAAGACAAATCCGTCCGGCAGGTTGAAATAACCGATCAGCGGAAAGCCGTCGTCGCCCGGGTCTTCCTCCGGCTGCTCGGGTTCGGGGAGCACGGCTGGCGCGCAGGCGGCGAAGGCAGCGCATGCGCCTGCAAGCATTGACGCCGCCAGCAGCACCGGCAGCAGCTTCTTTACAAACTTCATATCCCTTTCCTCCTTTATTTTTGCCGGGGTCGCCCCCGGCCATTTTCAAACACATATCCGTATACAGTATAACATCTATTTTGATCGGCCGCGTAAAATCAACATAAATTGTGCGATGTACGACGCGAATGGGTACCTGCGTTGCAATTCGCGCTGCAAAAAGCGCAATTCGTGTTGTAAAAAGGGCGCAAAAGAGCCCCGCGGCTTTGCCGCGGGGCGGGGGTCGTCTTTTAGTTACAGGCGGATCTCGCAGTATTCGTCCAGCTTTTCGAGCAGCCCGTCGGAGATCTCCTCGCGGAAGGCGCCCAGGTAGGCGAACACGGCGCGGAAGAAGGCGCGGTTGTCGCCGCCCGGCACGTAGGCGGGCAGATCGCCCGCGCGGAAAGAGCGCTCGACGAACAGCCGCTCGAACTCCGCCTTCTCTTCGGGCGTCAGCTCGTCGAGGAAGGTGTCCGTCTCGCTCCCCTCGGGCAGGGGCGGCAGGGGAGAGAAGGGCGCGGCCGGCGCGGGGCGCTCCGCTTCGGCCTCGGCGCGGGCGGCTTCGGCCTCGGCGGCGCGGCCCGCTTCCAAAAGCTCGCCGATGGGTTCGCCGGGGGCGGCGGGCGCTTCGGCGGGCGGCGGCACGCTCTCATCCTCGCGCGCGGCCTTTTTCCGGCGGCCGCGGAAGGAAAAGATGTTCGCGTAGATCAGCTGGCCGAGGGACAGCCCCGCGCCTACCAGGATGCCCGGGCAGGCGGCCAGCGCTTCCAGCCCTTCCAGCGCGCCGAACAGGGCGGCGGCGAGCAGGGCGATGAGGAATAAAAGGTCGGCGCGCAGCGCGTCGATCAGGTTGCGGCGGGGCAGGGCGAGGGAGAGGGCGGCCAGGCCGAAGTTCACCAGCGTGCCCCAGGCGTAGACGGCGAAGGCGACAGAAACCGCCGTGGCGAGCCCGCTCTCGCCGAAGGGGGCGAGGCCGAACATCCCGTACAGCGTGCGCCCTTCGGCAAAGGGGAGCAGCCCCAGCAGCAAAAAGGCGGCGGCGATGAGCAGGGCGATCAGCTTGACCAGCCCGTACCCGCCGCCGAAGGCGGTGAAGGCGAGCGCGACGAGGTAGACGAGGCAGACTTCGAGCGCGAGCGCCGTCGCGTTGAATGCGAAGAAGGTATCGGGGGAGTAGAATACGTCTGCGAGGGTCAGCCCGTAGTTGTACAGCAGCGCGCCCGTAAAAAAGGAGAATGCGGCCAGCATGCACAGCCCCTTGGCGTAGTTGAAGGCGAGAGCCGCCTTCCTTTTGCAGAAGAGGGAAGCGGCCGTGCAAACGAGCATGACGGCGTAGGCGGCGACGAGCACATACAGCGACGCGCGCGAGACGCCGTTGCCGATAAAGCTGCCTTTCAGCGCGCTGAGGATGAGGCCGAAAAAGCTCTCGTCGTAATAGGCGGCGGCCGGCACGAACAGTAGCGCCGCAAAGGCGGCGAAGGCCGCCAAAGATAATATCGCCTGTAAAAGCCCTCCGCGCGCGGGGGCGTGCGCACGATCGTTCATACTGTCCTTCCTCTGCGCAGCTGCGCATTTTTCTTTATTTTAGTATAAGGGCGCGCCGATGTCAAGTGCTTGGCGCAAAAGGGAGCCTTTGTCTGCGTATAGAATGTGTCGCCCGGGCGAAATTTTGCGCTGCGCGTGCAACCTTTTTGATTTTTATTGATATTTGGCCGCGTTTGCGCTATAATAAAGGGGATCCGCGCCCGCGGCAAGGCGGGGCGGCAGAGGCGGGCGCCGCCCGCGGAGGGGAAAAATGATCGCACAACTGAAAAAACTCGTGCGCAACGTGTACGAAAACACGGGCATCGAGGTATCGGTATTCTCGCAGGAGGGCAAGTGCCTGCTCGGCAATGGCGACCTGCGCCCGCCCGCGGGGGTAGACGGCATCCTGCCCGACAAGGCCGCGGGCATGACGTGGTTCCGCACCCTCGGCCCCGAGGGGTATGTGTGCGGCATCAAGGGCGTGGGCGAGGTGCAGAAGAATTACGCCTTTCTGCTTTCCGACCTCGTCGAGGGGGCGGCGGGGCGCGCCGCCAACCTGCCCAAGGGGGAGAGCTTGCGCCGCATCCTGCTCGGCGAGTGCGCCGCGGCGGATATCCGCAAGTTCCGCGCACGCTATTCGGTGCCGGAGGGCCCCTGCTTTGCCCTCGCCGTCGAGGCGGAGGGCAAACTCAGCGACGTCATCACCCTGCTCGCGCAGTACGCCGAAAGCGGGGCAGACTGCGCCATCGCGCTCGCGGGCAAAGAGTGCGCCTTCCTCAAATTTGTACAGGCCGAGTCGGAGTATTCCTCCGCGGCAGACTTCGCCTCCTTCCTCGTGCGCTCGCTGCGCGAGGAGCTGGGCGTGCGCGCGCACATCGGCGTGGGCGGCACCGCCCCCCGCTTTGAAGATATCTCCCGCTCGTACCGGCAGGCGAGCATGGCGCTGCGCCTGGGCGAGCAGTTCGGCACGCACGGCGGCGTCTACAGTTACCGCTCGTATGTGCTCGTCAAGATGCTCGAAGAGATCCCGCCCGCCCGCCTTTCCGAGTACCTCTCCGTACTGCTCGAGGGGGAGTCGCGCGCGCTGCTGCAGGATGAAGACATGCTCGTCACCGCCGAGGCCTTCCTCGAAAACAACCTCAACGTCAGCGAGACTTCGCGCGAGCTGTTCATGCACCGCAACACGCTGATGTACCGCCTGGATAAGATCGAGCGGATGACGGGGCTGAATTTGCGCAACTTTTCGGATGCGGTCACATTCCGCCTCATCACCATTCTCTCGAAATTGATATGAGAGGCTCGCGAAATTTGTTTTGAGCTGTCGAAACAAATTTCTGCGATTTGAGGGAGACACCACTGCACGCTGCGCGTGACAGCGTTTTCTCCCTCGCTGCACGATATTTTAGGGGCACATTATTTATAAATCGTGCAGCTTCACTCTCTTCCCATAAGCCCTTCGGCAAGTTGGGGGAAAAAGCAAAAAGCGCGGTTTTTGCTTTTTCGAGTTATTTTAATGGAAATAAATGCGCGAGTCAAAATCGCAATTTTGATGAAGCGCCCCCTATTTGCGCGTCAAGCGCCTCAGCGGGTGAATTTGCGGCATTTATTAAAAGCGTGCCCCTAAAATATGCCGCAAAGAGGGCAGCGCCCTCAAATCACGACTTTTTCTTTTGACAACTCAAAAGAAAAAGTGTGAAATTAAAAGTGTGAAATAAAAAAGAAGGAATATTTGTTATGGACGTCTATGAAAGATCGTTGAAACTGCACGAAGAAAAGCGCGGCAAGTTCGAGGTGCGCTCGCTGGTCGAGGTCAAGGACCGCGAGGCGCTCTCCCTCGCCTATACCCCCGGCGTGGCGCAGCCCTGCCGCGAGATCGCAAAGGACCCTTCCGCCGCCTACCGCTATACCCGCAAGTGGAACACCGTCGCCGTCGTGTCCGACGGCAGCGCCGTGCTCGGGCTGGGCAACATCGGCGGGCTGGCGGGGCTGCCCGTCATGGAGGGCAAAAGCATCCTCTTCCGCGAGTTCGCGGGCATCGACGCCATCCCCATCGTCCTCTCGGGGCAGGATGAAGACGACATCGTGCGCGCCGTCGAGATGATCGCCCCCTCCTTCGGCGGCATCAACCTCGAGGATATCTGCGCGCCCAAGTGCTTTTCCGTCGAGCGCCGCCTGAAGGAGAAGCTGGATATCCCCGTCTTCCACGACGACCAGCACGGCACCGCCATCGTCGTCTCGGCGGCGCTGATGAACGCGCTCAAATTGGCCGACAAGCAGCTTGCCTCCGCAAAGATCGTCATCTGCGGCGCGGGCAGCGCGGGCATCGCCATCGCAAACCTGCTGCTCGAGTGCGGCGCCGAGGACGTCACCCTCGCCGACCGCGGCGGCCTCGTGTGCGAGGGCGAGCCGTGGCTGACAGGCGCGCAGGCGGAGATGGCGCGGCGCACCAACCGCGCGCACCTGCGCGGCACCCTCGCCGACGCCGTGCGCGGGGCAGACGTGTTCGTCGGCGTCTCCGCACCCAAACAGCTGACGGGGGAGATGGTGCGCAGCATGGCGCCGCGCGCCGTCGTCTTCGCGATGGCAAATCCCGAGCCGGAGATCTACCCGCAGGAGGCGCTGGATGCGGGCGCGTTCGTCGTCGGCACCGGCCGCAGCGACTTCCCCAACCAGATCAACAACGTGCTCGCCTTCCCCGGCGTATTCCGCGGCGCGCTCGACGTGCGCGCCAAAGATATCTCCGAGGGGATGAAGGTGGCCGCCGCCAAGGCGCTCGCCGACCTCGTGGGGGACAGCCTCTCCCGCGAGTGCGTCATTCCCTCCGCCTTCGACCCGCGCGTCGCGCCTGCCGTCGCCAAGGCCGTCGCCGAAGCCGCCCGCAAAGAGGGGCTCGCGCGCATCTGAGGGGAGGAGCAGGCCATGACCGACCTCGAAATGCTCGCGCTCGCGCGCAAAAATCTCGACCCCGTCGTCCGCGGCGAATATTGCCGGACGGGCTTCGTCTCCGCCGTGCTCGAGGGCGCAAACGGAAAGTATTACACGGGCGTCAACATCGACCTCGCCTGCGGCCTCGGCTTTTGCGCCGAGCGCGCCGCCGCCGCGGCGATGATCGACGACGGCGAGTGCGTCGTCCGCCGCGCCGTGTGTGTGGATAAGGAGGGCGCCCCCATGACCCCCTGCGGCAGCTGCCGCGAGTTTTTGATGCTGCTTTCGCCCGCCAACGCGGGGGCGGTGTTCTATTTGGGGGAGGGGAAGCGCATGACGCTCGCCGAGTTTTTGCCCCTCCCGTGGACCTTCGGGCAGGGAGGCCGCGCATGAAGGAAGAAAAGGAAGACAGGGCCGCCCGCGCCAAAGAGGTGCTGTTCGCCGATCAGCCCGGCGCTTCGAGCGCGCCCAAGACGGAGGCAGACCGCGCGGAGGAAACGGCCCGCGCCAAAGAGGTGCTGTTTGCCGATCAGACCGGCGCTTCGAGCGCGCCCAAGACGGACGCCGACCGCGCGGAGGAGACCGCCCGCGCCAAAGAGGTGCTGTACGGAAAACCGTCGCCCGCAGAGGGCGGAGCCGAGGCGGGCGAGGCAAGAGAGGGCGAGGCAAAGGCCGATGAGGCAACGGCTGCCGAAGTAAAGGCGGCCGCAGCCCAAACGCCCGAAAACAAGGCGGCCGAAAATAAGGGGGCAGAGACCGAAGCGGGCGAGGGCGAAGCGCCGCCCGCCGCGGATAAAGCGCCGCTCCCCGCCGCAAAACCGCCTCGCACCGGGCGGAAAAGATCTCGCGCCGCGCAAAAAGAGCCGAGCGCCGCGCGTGAAAAGCGCGGCGGTGCCCGCGCCGTCTACAAGGTCCTCTGGGCGGTGGCGGCCGTCCTCCTTGCGGCCGCCGTGTTCGCGGCGGGGTATTATACCTACTACTTCACGTTAGACAGCGGCCTGCGCTCGCTGCTGTGGTTCAAAGAGGTCGTCGACGGCGAGTACTACGAGGACATCTCCGACGAAGACTTCTGGAACGCCGCCATCCAGGGGGTGGAGGACGGCCTGCTCGACCGCTACTCCGAGTACTATTCCCCCGCCGAGCTGGAGGAGACGATGACCTCGCAGCAGGGCATCGGCACGGGGGTGGGGCTGTCCTTCTTTACGGGCACCAACAAGGTGTACTCCGTCGCCATCGGTTCGCCTGCCTTTTTTGCAGGCGTGCAGGCGGGCATGTACGTCACCGGCGTCGCCGTGGGCGGCGGCGACATGGAGGATACCTTCCTCTCCAACGGCTACGGCGGCTACACCTATACCGCCTCGTCGCGGCTGAGCGGCTTTGACGAGGGCACGCAGGTGCAGCTGCGCCTTTCGGCGGCCTCTCCCGTCGATACGGGCGCGGAGACGGCGCAGACGGTCGAGCTGACCGTGCGCACTTACAACGAGAGCTACGTCCTCTACGCGGCAGAAGGCCGCGCCTGGGCGGCGCTCTATCATGAAGATACGCGCGAGTACGTCTGGACGGACGTCAGCGAATATGTGCCCGTCGACGAGCAGGTGCAGGGCGCCGCCTACTTGCAGCTGCGCCGCTTTTACGGCGCGGCGGCGGGCGAGTTCGGCCTCGCGCTCGAGCAGTTCAAAGAGGACGGCGCAACGACGCTCATCCTCGATCTGCGCAACGACGGCGGCGGCAGCCTCGCCGTCATGCAGGACATCGCCGCCTACCTGCGCCGCGACGCGCAGGCGAGCCGCGAGGTCGTGCTGCGCGCCGAGTACGGCAGCGGCCGCGTGGAAAATTATTACGCCGAGGAGGACCTCTTCGACGAATACCTCGCCTCCGCCTCCATCAAGGTGATGGCCAACGGCAACACCGCCTCCGCGTCAGAGGCGCTCATCGGCGCCATGATCTCGTACGGCACCATCGGCTACGATGACGTGTACATCACCGACACGGTCGGCAGCGGCAGCGCCGCCACCTACGGCAAGGGCATCATGCAGACCACCTTCGTCAACCGCATCACGGGCGAGGCGGTCAAGCTGACCACCGCCCGCATCTACTGGCCCAACGGCGTGTGCATCCACGGCACGGGCATCACCACCGCGACGGGCGCCAATCCCTCGCCCGCCGCCAGCTACGGCGAGTACGGCGACCCCGAGCTGACCGCCCTGCTCGCATCCCTCGCGGCCGAAAGCTGATCGTTTTGCGGAAGAAAATTCCCATGCGGGCGCCCCGCGGCAATGCCGCGAGGCGCCCGCCTTTGCCGTTCTGCGGGTGCGCGCCGCACGGGCGGCGCGCCGGGGTGCGCGCGGGCGGAGGGCGCGGCGCGTAAAGAGGTCGCGGCGGCGCTATTGCCTTTCTCCTTCCGCGAGGGCGGCGGCGAGCAGGCGCAAAATTTCTTCGCCTGCGATGCGCCGCACGGCGGCGAGCGCCTCTTCGCTCTCTTGCGCGCGTGCTGCCGCCTGCGCATCGCCCGTTGCGGGTTTTGATGTGTTCGCCTGCGCATCGCCCGATGCGGGTTTTGATGTGCTTTGCGTCGGCGGGGGCGCGCCGCGCGTCTCCTGTTGCAGCAGGGCGAGCAGTTCCGCCAGCGCGCCCGCGTCGGCGGGGGCGCTGTGTCCTTGCGGCGCACTCCGTTCCTGCGGTGCGGCCTGCCCCTGCGCAGGCTGCCCGCCCGGGGCAGAGCCGTTCAAAAGGGAGAAGATCCGCGCGAGTTGTTCCCCTCCGCTCCCTGCGGAGGCATTCAAAAAAGAAAAGAGCTGCGATAGGGCGGCCTCGCTTTGGGGCGGCGCGCCCGCCCCGCCCTCCTGCGCGAGCAGCGCCAGCAGCGGCAAAATGTCCATACATTCCTCCTTCGGCGCACCACTTGCGGCCGCCGCGTCATATACATGGGGCAGAAATATCTTTTTTCGGAGGTGCTCTGTGCAAGATTTTCGTTCGTATGCGGGCGGGCAGCAGGGAGGCGGGGCGAACGCCCCGCAAAGCGACGCGTCTGCCGAGGCGATCGCCGCGCTGCTGGGCGGCAAGGGAGAGGGCGAGGTGCTGCGCGCCCTGTACAAGGAGGCGGAGGCCGCCCGCCGCGCCGGCACCCTGACGGACGCCGACCTCGACAACTTCGCCGCCGCCGTCGCCCCCATGCTCGGCGATGCCGCCCGCAAAAAGTTAGAGCAGGTCGTCGGCCGCCTTAAAAAACTCTAACCGCATTCTGCCCGCGCGCCCGCCCCTCTTGGGGCGGGCGCTTCGCCTGCGGGCGGGGCAGATATTTTCTTCTTTATTATAGAATAAGGTAAGGCAGCCCGTCGGCGCGCTACTCGCGCGCACCCTCCGCCACGGCGCGCACCGCCCGCAAAAAGGCGTCCGCCTCGCCCTCGGTGTTGAACTCGGACAGCGACGCGCGCACCAGCCCCTCGCGCGCGGTGCCGAGGGCCGCGTGTATGCGCGGGGCGCAGTGCAGCCCGCCGCGCACGCAGATGCCGTATTCCTCCGAAAGTTTCCCCGCGAACAGTTCGGAGGAGAGAGTCTCGCAGCGGAAGGATACGATGCCGCAGGGGTTGGGGCGGGAATACACCGCGATGCCGCGGATACGCCGCAGGCCGCGGCACAGCCCCTCCGTCAACGCCAGCAAGCGGCTCACGATGCGCTCGCGGCGGGGCAGCAGGTACAGCGCGCCCTCGGCGAGGGAGGCCGCCGCCGGGCAGGAGAGGGTGCCTGCCTCCAGCCGCTCGGGGTAAAAGGCGGGCATATCCTCGGCGGCGCTCTCCACCCCCGTTCCGCCGTAGAGGAGGGGGTAGAGGCTGACCCGCTCTGAGAGCAGCAGCGCCCCGCTCCCCT
This sequence comes from uncultured Bacillota bacterium, assembly GCA_949287895.1. Lineage (GTDB taxonomy): Bacteria > Bacillota > Clostridia > Christensenellales > Borkfalkiaceae > Borkfalkia. The sequence goes on along the minus strand of CASEIS010000122.1, from coordinate 610 downwards.
GGATGCCGTGCATCCCCTTGTGCCCCGCCACCGCCAAGGCGTCGATCCCCGCCCCCTTCATGTCCACGGGCAGGTGCCCGCACGCCTGCGCGCCGTCGCACACGGTCAAAACGCGCGGCGGCAGCAGCGCGCGCACCGCGGCGGGGTCGATCGCCTCGCCCGTCACGTTGGAGGCGAGGGTGAATACCGCAGCCGCCGTGTCCTCGTTTACGGCGCCCGCGATGGCTTCGGGCGTTACCCGCCCGCCCTCTGCCTGCACGATGGTCAGGCGGATGTACCCTTCGCGCGCGAGAAAGAGCAGCGGCCGCAGCACGGCGTTGTGTTCGAGCGCCGTGCTCACCACGTGCGGCGCCTTTTCGGGCGGCCCCTGCGGCGGGCGCAGCAGCCCGAAGATGGCCATGTTCAGCGCCTGCGTGCAGCCGGCGGTCAAAATGACCCGCTCCGCGCTCTCCCCGCCCAAAAGGCGGCACAGCAGGCGGCGGCAGCGCTGTACCTCTTCCGCCAAGGCGAGGGCGAGCGCGTGCCCGCTCCGCCCGGGGTTGCCGCACGGCCCTTCGATGCAGGCGCGCACCGCCCGCACCACGCCGTCCGGCTTGCGCCCGCCCGTCGC
>CASEIS010000121.1 GCA_949287895.1 uncultured Bacillota bacterium | reverse complement strand
TGGGGTGGGGGGGGCGGCCCCCCGCCGCCCCCCGCCCTCCTTATTTGATTTTTTCGCCTGCGGGCGCGCTCAAAAAGTTTTTTCCGCGCGGCATGTTCGGCGGGGCGGCGGCATATAGTAGAGAAAAAGAGGTGAGAGGATACGGCGCAGGCGCTTTCGACACAGCCGCCCATTCTTCGCCGAAATCTGCCGATATCTGCCCGCCGCGGGCAGGTATAATGGGGGAGAACTGAGATGAACGTATGCACATTCCGGCTCCGCCGCGCGGCGGGCGCGCTGTCTTTGGCGGCGCTCGCGCTGGCGCTCGTCATCCTGCTCCGCTGCACGGGCGCCTACGTCCTGCTCGCGGGCGGCACGGTGCGCCGCCTGCCCGTGTACAGCGTCGAGCGGGAGGATGCGCGCGTCGCGATCACCTTCGACTGCGCCTGGGGCACCGACCACACCGACGACATCCTCGCCGCGCTCGCGCGCGAGGGGGTGCGCGCCACCTTCTTCATGGTCGAGTTCTGGGCGGAAAAGTACCCCGACTTCGTGCGCAAGATCTGCGCGGCGGGGCACGAGATCGGCACGCACAGCGCGACGCACTCGCACATGGCGGGTATGGAGGAGGGGCGCATCCGCGCCGAGCTGCGCAGCTCTGCCGAAGCGATCTCTGCCCTGACCGGCAAGCAGGTGAAGCTGTTCCGCGCCCCCTTCGGCGAGTACGACGACCGCCTCATCCGCACGGCGGAGGAGGAGGGGCTTACGGTCATCCAGTGGGACGTCGACAGCCTCGACTGGAAGGACCTGTCCGCGAGCGACATCGCGCTGCGCGTGACCGGCCGGGCGAAGGAGGGCAGCATCATCCTCTGCCACAACAACGGCCTGCACACCGCCGAGGCGCTGCCCGCCATCTTAGACGCGCTGCAAAACCGCGGCTATACCTTCGTTCCCGTCGGCGAGCTGCTCTTGGAGGGGGCTTATACGATCGACGCGCAGGGCCGCCAGCGCCCCGCGGCGTGAGCGGGCGCCGCGCCTTGCAGGCGCGGCGAAGGAGAGGCTGCGCGGCGTCCCGCATCAAAATTCAAAGCCTGAAAAACGATACGGCAATGCAGGGAGGATCGAAAATGAACAGTACCGAGAAGAACAACCGCGTCTTCATCATGGGGGAGATCGTCGGCGAGGCGAAGTTTTCGCACGAGGTGTACGGCGAGGGCTTTTACGAGCTGAAAGTCAAGGTCATGCGCCTTTCGGGGCAGGCGGATACGCTGCCCGTCACCGTCTCCGAGCGGCTGATCTCCGAGCACGAATTAAAAGCGGGCGCGACGCTGTGCGCGCTGGGGCAGTTCCGCTCGTACAACAAGCTGGAAAACGGCCGCTCGCGGCTGATGCTCACCGTGTTTGTGCGCGAGATCGTCGACGCGCCGCCCGCGCGCAACCCCAACAGCATCGTATTGAGCGGCTACATCTGCAAGCCGCCCGTCTACCGCACCACCCCCTTCAACCGCGAGATCGCCGACCTGCTCGTCGCCGTCAACCGCGCGTACAACAAGTCAGACTACATCCCGTGCATCGCCTGGGGGCGGAACGCGCGCTTCGTGAAGAATTTGCAGGTGGGCGACCGCATCGCCCTCTCCGGCCGCATCCAGAGCCGCGAGTACCAGAAAAAGCTGAGCGAATACGAGGTCAAGACGATGACCGCGTACGAGGTCTCCGTCTCCAAGCTCGCCGCCTTCGACAGCGCCGAGGAGTTCGACCTCGAGCGGGAGTTTTCCCTCTACACGAATACGGACAAGGCCGCAGGATTCGGCGCCCCGCGCGAGCAGGGGCTGTAAGCGTTCACCCGCGGAAGAGGGGAGACCCTCCGCCGCTATTCTCCGATGAAAGCCCCGTGGGGGACCCTCCGCGGGGCTTTTGCGCGCCCTTTTTCTGCCGCGCCCGCGGGCGGCGGGATGGCGCGTGCGGCGGGGCAGTGCGGCGGTGCGGGCGCTTCAAGCAATAAAAAAAGCCCGCTCCCTTGCGGGGCGGGCTTACCGTCTGTTTTCAGTCGGTCATTTACTGGATGGTCGGCTGTTTGCGGAAGATGAGGTAGCCGACGCTCGCGAGCAGCGCGATGGTGACGATGGGCACGAAGATGAGCACGTACACGACGTATTCGTTCGCCTTCGCCAGCGACGACTCGGCGATCAGCCCTTCGTAGACGATGCCGTTCTCGTCGGTGTAGGAGACGAAGATCATGCCGTTTGCGTCCGGTTCGCCGTAGGCGCGCACCTGCTCTTCATTTTCCAGCGTGACTGCCCCGTCGCCCGCCGCGCGGTAGAGGGAGACGCTCTCGCCCCGCTTTAAGGTGCGCATGGTGAAGGTGCTCTCGATCGCACCGTCCGTACGGTAGGAGAGGATGTAGTCGCTCGGCACGAAGCCGTACGAGAGTGCGCCCGTCTCGCTTTCGACCCGCACGAAGTAGTAGCTGTCCGCGTCGAGCACGGAAGAGTCGCTCAGATACAGCTCGTCGAGCACGGTGACGGCGGTAGATTTTTCCAGCGTCGCCAACTTGCCGAACAGGTTGTCTCCGTCCGCCATGCCCATGAGCGGGTACTTGAACAAGCCGACTGCGTTGGTGGTGTAGCCGACGCTGAAGGGGGATCCGTCCTCCGTGCGCGGCTGATGCAGGGTTTCCGCATCCGAAAGCAGTTCGAGGTTGCCCACGCCGTCGTTGGGGTCGCTGTCCAGCACAAGCCGCACGTCGTAGCTGCGGTCGACGTGGATGCCGTCTTCCGTCTCGTCGTAGAAGACGACGATGGCGCCGTAGTCGGTCTGCGTCAGCACGATGCCGACGCGCGCCTGCGTCTCGCGGGTGTAGTCAGAGCAGTCGAGCGTCGCCTTGTCGGCGAGGGAAGCGAGGTTGAGCTGCACCGTTACGGCGCCCTCGCTCACGCGCGCGATGCGTCCGCTCGCGAAGTCTGCGCCGGGCAGGCGGGTGTACACCGCGTCGTACAGGCCGGCGGCGGAGAGGGAATCGAGCGCTTCGACGGCGAGCGCGTTGGTCGAGGCGACGAATCCGTCCGCGAGGAAGTAGACGGTGCCCGTTTCAAAGCCGAAGGAGAAGGAGACGACGCTGCTGTTCGCCCCGCCGACCAGCCCGCTCAGGTCGATCGCGTCCATGTGGTCGGTCGAGCCCTCGCTGGTCGAGGTGGGCTTGTTGTAGCGCAGCATCTCGCCGCTCTCCGTCATGCAGGTGATGTTGCCCGCGAAGTCGGCGACGATCTGCGTCGCGCCGGCAAAGTCTGCGGGCAGCTTCTCGCCGCTGCCGGTGAGGAAGGCGAGTTCGTCGGCGTACATATACACGCCGCCCGCGCTGTCGAGCAGGTAGATATAGCCGCTGATATCGGTGGCGACGGAGAGATAGCTGTCCGTCGTCGTGCCGTCGGCAGGCTCGTAGGTATAGCTGCTGCCGTTCGGGACGATCGCCCCGCGGCGCTGGCTGGTCTCGGATACGACGTAGAAGGTGCCGAAGGAATAGGCGACGTCATAGATGCGCGCGCCGATCGCCTCGGTGTCCAGCAGTTCCCCTTCATACGAATAGATGTACACGTTATACTCGTCGGCGGCGGCGAACACGCTTTCGCCCGCGCATACGAGCAGGGGCGCCGTTTCGGTGGGTACGGCGGTGTAGCTGCGCGTGCCCGCGTCATAGATGGCCGCGCGGCCGTTGCCCGTATCCGCGACGACCACCTTGTTGTCGTACACGGAGATGTCGCGCGCGCCCGCGCCGAGGCGGTTTTCACTGTCCGAATAGCGGCTGATCTCGTAGCCGCTGTAGGCGTTGGTCGCGGGGTCGAAGCCGCGCACCTTGTTCTCCGTCGTCAGGTACAGCATCCCGTCGAAGGCGGAGACGGAGCCGATGCTCTCCTCCGTCAGCGGCTGCGCCGAGGGGGTCTGCCCCTCGCCCGCCGCGCGGTAGAGGGCGCGGTCGTCGTTGGAGACGTAGTAGCAGCCCGACTCCGTCGCCGCAAAGGAGGCGATGGGGGAGGCCGCGCTCCAGACGACGGTGCCGTCCGCCGTGCAGATGCTCGTGTTCCAGGAATAGTACAGCTGCGCCCCGTAGAGGAAGAAGGTGGGCGCGACGATGTTGCCGTCGCTCTGCCGCACGCTCTCCGCGCTCTCGAGCAGCACCTGCGTCCCGTCCATCGGGGCGCGCACGATACTGCGCATCGAGGTCACATAGTAGAAATAAGCGCCCGCGTCCGAGGCGTAGATGGCGAAGGAAGAGCAGCCCGTCACCGCCGTGCTCGCGGCGCTCTCGAGGCCGCTCTCGCTGCAGACCGCGTAGCGGACGACCGAATCGGTCAGCCCGGAGGACACGAAGTACAGGTACGTCCTGCCGCCGACGGAGTACAGCTGCATCGAGGAGACGTTTGCGCCCGCGTCGAAGCTCGTATAGCCGCCGCCCGCGCCGCGCGCATACAGGTAGATGTGCGTGCCGTCCGCGATGGCGATATAGTCGTCGTTCATCACGAAGTCGGAGGGGGCGGTCAGCTCCATGTACTGCTCGTACGAGGCGGGGAGCAGCAGGCTCATCCCGCTCGAGGCGCGCCCTTCCGCGGCGAATGCCGCCGCCCCGCCGAACGCCGAAAGCGCCAGGCAGGCGATCATCGTTGCGATCAAAAATTTTTTCTTCATGCGTATCCCCGCCGCCCCGCCGCAGCGGGGCTCTTTTCGTATTGAAAGCGGCCGTGCCGGGCCGGACGCCGTCCGCGCGCCCGCACCGCCTTTAGATTCTCATCTCATTATAGCATAAACGAATGCGTTTGTCGACAAAATTTTCAAACTTTCCCCGCTGCGGCAAATTTTTCTTATTTGCCGAAAAGAAATAAAAACAGGCGGGCGTATGCTTCTTTTTTGTGCTATACTGCCGATAAATACGAACATATGTTTGTATTTTTGGCAGGCAAGCTGGAAAATGAGGCCGACGTATGCGATAATGGGTTTGCTTGAAAAAACATGGGGGTGCACTGCAATGCAAGATTATCAGACGGCGATGCTGCTCGTCTATCCGAAACTGGGGCGGCTGATCCGCGACCTCGGCCAGCTGGCCGAGGCGAAGGCGCTTTCCTCTTACAGCGGGAAGGAAGCGACGGAGGCGTGCATCGGGCGCATCCTCGCCTACCTGCGCGCGCGGGCGAGCTTTACGCTGCTCAAAGAGTGCATGGACGGCGTGCTCGCGCAGCTGACGCGCGAGGAGCTGTACCTGCTCGAATACAAATATTTCCGCCGCCGCAAAGTGCTCGAGGGGGAGTTCGCCGATATGCAGTGCGACTTCAGTGCGCGCACCTACTACCGCCGCCAGCGCCGCCTCGCCTCCAAGCTGAACAATCTGCTGCTGCGCAGCGGCGCCGACCGCGCCTGGTTCGATTCTCTCTTTGCGGATATCGCCTATATGCGGTCGCTGGTCGAGGGTGTGCGCGGCGGCGGGGGCGTGGTGGACAAGCGCACCCGCGCCACCCTGCGCGTGCGCGCGCCGCGCGCGGCG
>CASEIS010000120.1 GCA_949287895.1 uncultured Bacillota bacterium | reverse complement strand
CGCCGCGCGCGGCGCGCGCACGGCCGTGAGTTCTCGGCCCGCAGAGCCCCCGCCGCGCCGCCGCATATACAGCCCCGCGTTCAGCCGTAAAACTCTTCCGTCTCCCCTTCGCGGGAGGCGGATCTTTTTTTATGTGCGGGGCGGAACAGAAAGTACAGCAACCCCAGCCCCGCCGCGCCCAGCACGCACAGCAGTACGATGCCGAGGGTGCCCAGGCCGCCCTCGGGCGCGGGCTCTTCCTCCGCGGGCGGCTGCTGCTCGACGGGCGCCTCGGTATGCTCGGTGTTGAGGGGGTAGTCGAGCGCCGAGCAGGCGGTCGCGGGCACATAACCGAAGGCGCCGTTCAGCTCTACATAATAATAGGTGGAAGAGCCGAAGCGGAAGCTGCCGTAATAGGGGGCGGACACGGTGTAGTCGGTGATGAACCCCGTCGGCAGCCCCGCGTCGCCATCGGTGCGGAAGGTCACGTCGACGGCGTAGCACAGGTAGGGCGTTTCGGGCAGGTAGTCGACGGGCGTCACCTGCGAGCGCAGGCAGTAGCCGTACACCGCCGTCCGCCCCGCCGTGCCCGAGAGATATTCGACGGTGTAATAGTCGCCCGCCTCCCCCGTCAGCCGCACGAAGTACGACTGCGGCAGCACGAACAGCCCCGCGCCCGCATTCGGGCTGCGGTAGAGATATGTACCGTCTTGTTCGATGCGCGCATAGGCAGGCGTCTCCGATGCGCCCGCCTCTTCGCCCGCCTCCGCGGCTGCAGCCGTCGGCGGCACGAACAGCGCCATCAGCGGCACGAGCAGCGCCAACAGCACGGCTGCGGCCGGCGCCGCCGCTAAAAGGTGAAATTTTTTCATGGTGGACCCTCCTTACCCTTTCGTGGGTGCGTCCGATTATAGCACACGCGCGGCGGGCGGCGCCGTCGAAGGGGCGGAGAAGTGCACTAATTTTGTCATATGCGCGCGCGGCGACGGTATGTCATAAAAACATATGACAATTTCACAGAAATCCGCCAAAGTTTGGCGTGTCGTGCGGGGCTGTATATTTTATAATAACCATACAAATTCATATTTGGAACGGTTACGAAAGCAAAAAGAACGGTGAGATCTCGGCGGGACCCGAAAAGGAGGGGCAACGGCGAGTCTTTTGCGGTTATGCGGCATATTTTTTCTGCAAACGTACCGGACAGATATCGATCTTCAGGGAAAACAGGGAGGCGCCCGCAAAAAAACGCGGCGCCTGCTGTGGAGGGGCCGGCCGCGAGGCCGCCCCAACGAGAAAAAAGGAGGCTTTTTGGTATGGGAAGAATGCGAACGTGGCTCGTCATGTTCCTGAGCGCGGTATTTTTGTGCTGCGCGGCGGCGTTTGCCGTCGGCTGCAGCCGGATGCCGTCCGTCACGGGAGAGAGCCCCACGTACACGGCGCAGCCAGACTCCGTCGGCGCGACCCGAGAGGAGGGGCAGCTGCGCGTTGAGTTGAACGAGGAATTGCTGGCGCAGCAGCCGCTGTTTACGACCAGCGCCCTTGACGACTTGAAAGACTACCTCACCGTCACGATCAACGAGGACGGCGGGGATCGCGTGCTCGGCGCGGAAGAATACTCGCTGAGCGGCAGCATGGCCACCGCGGGGGAGCAGACGTTCACCGTCACCTATTTGGCGAACAACAACATCACCGCGACGGTGCAGGTCAATATCACGGCGGTCGTCGTCAGCAGCCTCGAAGGCGTGACGGCGGCGGTTGCATATCCGACGCTCTGGTCGACGGCCGATTTGAGCGCGATCGACAGCCGCTATTTTACCGGCAGCGTGGAATATAACGACGGCTCGACCAACGCGATCAGCTCCTTCGACTTTACCGTCGAGCTCGTCGCAGATCCCGACGAAGCGGATGGCGAGATCCCCGACAGCCTGATGCCGGAAAATACGACGGAGGGCACGGCGGATACATACTCTCGCTTCGTGCGCATCGTAATTACAAACAGTGACGGCAGCAGGGTAGAATCTGACCCCATCGAGCTGACAGTCCACCGCGACACCATCTCGCAGATCTGGGCGACGCTCACCAACTATACGCCGGAGGCCAACACATCCATCACCGAGGAGAGCTACGGGCTGACGGTCACCGCATACTATACTTCTGCTCCCGGTACCACGCGCACCATCGCCCTCGACGATCCGCATTTGACGATCACCTATATCGACGAGGACGGGACTGAAGCCAAACGCGATCTGCTCGCCTTCGGCGATACCGGCGTCAAGTTCGTCTACACCGAGCCGTATACGGGCGAAACGAAAGATTACACGCTGAGCGGCTTCGTCGTGCGCGAGGCGGTCATCAATGCGCCCAGCATGGACGTGAGCGGCAACATCGTCTACGACGGGATCGAGCACGGCAAGAGCTTCTCCAACTACAACGAGACGACGATGACGTACAGCGATTCAGAGAATATTACCGGTGTCGCGGCGGATGGCAGTACGATCGAGTTCACGTTTACCAACGCGGGCGAATATTCCGTCACCTTTACCGTCGACGAGGGCTTTGCGTTCCGCACGCCGCTGCCGAGCGGCGCCGTAGCCACGACGGGTACCGGCGAAGCGGGGCAGGAGATCGTCACCGCCGTTACATACACCTGGACGGTCACCCGCGCCTCGCTGACGGCGGCCAACGTCAGCTTTACCGTCGGCAGCAATTGGACGTACGCGGCGGACAACAGCGCGCAGCACGCCAAAGGTGCGCAGGTCACGGTGGGCGAAAGCACCATCGACCTTTCGGATGCAAAAATTGCGTACTACTACGTCGGCAGAAACGATACGACCTATGAAGCCTCGACGGCCGCCCCGACGCAGGCGGGCGACTATGCCGCCTATGTGGTCATCAGCGGGCTGGCGAACTATGCAGACGTCACGAGCAACCAAATCAACTTCACCATCAAAAAGGCGAACAACACCATCACCTTCAACGGCGGCAGCGCCTGGACGTGGGTGTATGGCGGCGCGATGCCCGGCGATGAAGATGCCGTGCTCGCCGCGCTGACGAGTGCGTTTGATACAGACCTCGCGAGCGGCGACAGCAATTATCGTGAAGATATTCAAATTGTCTTCTATACGAAAAGTGAAGTGTCGACGACGTACCCGACGACTTCCACGGGCTGGAACGTCGGCGAGTACATCCTCGAAGTGACGTACCCCGGCAACGACAACATCAACGAGGCGACCGAGCGCTTTACCATCACCGTCACCAAGGGCACCATCTATTTTGACGGCACTCTTTCGATGAATGGCTGGACGTTCGGTGATACGGCGGACATTCCCGAAGGCGTCACCGTGTCCGTCGGCAGCGCGGATACCAAGACGGCGCTTTCCGGCGTCGGCGGGTACTACTTCTCGATGGCGGAAAACGGAACGTACAGCGATTGGGATACCTTCCTCGCTGCAAACGACAGCACCTATAACGGCGATGCCGCGCTCAACGCGGGCACCTATTACGTCCGCTATCAGGTGACCGGTACGGGCAATTACGATGCGGCAAGCGGCACGGCCGCTTCCTTTACCGTGACCCGCAGAGAAGTTGCAAAGCCGACGTTTGATGACAGCGCGACGACGCACACCTCGACGTATGATGAAAACGCGCAGACGGCCACAGTCGTCGGCTTTGACGATGCCATCATGAGCGGCAGCGCGAGCAGCGGGTCCGGGTTCAACGACAGCGACGCCCTCACCGCGACGAATGCAAACACGTACACCCTCACCGTCAGCATTGCGGATAGCAACTACACCTGGACGGGCGAGGGCACCGCGCCCACCGCGACGCCTTCCGATGTCACGCTCACTTGGACCATCGACAAGGCGCAGAACGAGATCACCGCGGCAGATACCTTTGCGGGCTGGACGTACGGCAACATGCCGACGAGCACCGACGCCCTCAACGCGCAGCTCGCCTTTACGGCAGACGAGCAGGAGATCGTCTACACCTTCTACAATAGCGATAACGAAGCGGTCACGATCGGCAACACCACCCCCGCGGGCGAGTACACCCTCGTCCTTTCGGTGGATGGCAGCAAAAACACGATCGGCTGCCAGACGGACGCCTACAGCTTTACGGTTGCAAAGGGCAGAGCGACGATCTCCGCCAGCCTCGCTGATACCGAGGATTGGGAATATAAAGACGCTTTGTCCGACCACGAACTCACCGCGAACGGCACGGTCGCGGGCAGCGCAGGCTTCGAGTTTGGTTCGGAAAATTATACCGTCACCTACCAGCGCTCGAACGGAACCGGCTGGGAGACTGTCAGTAACTTTAACGAAAACGCCCCCGCGGGCGACTATCGCGTCGTCATCTCGCTGACGGATGATTCCAACTACACGGCGGATGATGTCACCATTTCGTTCACCATTCAAAAATTTGTGGTCGCGATCCCCGATTTTGGTCGTATACACGAATTAAGCGGCGAAGTTTGGACGCCGGATATCCCTGCGGACGGCGGCACTGACGTGCACGGCGCGGAGTGGAGTGTCTCTCTCGATAATGACAGCTCTACCGACTATGGCGTCTACTGGCTGACGCTCACCCTCGACGACCCGAATAACTACGCTTGGGGCGAGAACTACGAATCGTACAATACAGCCGATGGCCTGGTGAGCGACTACATCGATGAGAGCAATGCAGCTGTCGTGCACCTGTTTTATGCGATCACCAAGACGCAGTATACGGCGACGGTGAGCGCTTCTGACTATATCTACGGTCAAGAGATCGCTGCGCCGACGCTGACCAACATTTCGGTTTCGGGCGCTTACCTCGAAGAAGTGCAGAGCGCGCAAAAAACATACGAGTACCATCTCGCAGGCTCGGGCGAAAGCTGGAGTACTTATACTGCCGGAATGACGTTAGATGCCGGCGTATACGAGTGGCGCGTATCGGTCGCGGAGACGACGAACTTCTCGTATATGACCTTCAACGGCACCTTCACCGTCGATCCGAAGGTTTTGTCGATCGATTGGACCGAGAGCACTTTGACGGGTACGTATGGCACTTACGCTCCCGCGGCGGCGACGTTTGAAGGCTATGTGCTCGGGCAGGGTATCAACGACCTCGATCTCACCTATCAGTACAGCGGCACCGCCAATGACGGCACGCAATATACGAACAGCACCACCGTGCCCACGAAGGCGGGCAGCTACACGGTGACCGTCACCATCGGCAACAACAACTACGTCCTCAGCGGCGATTGGGCGGACCCCGTGCGCACGAGTTCGGCGGTCGACTATGTCATCAATAAGCTCGACATTACGCTCAAAGTCGATGCGGTCGACCCGATCACTTTCGGCGAAAATGCGCCCACCTATAGCTATTCGTTGGTCGGCTCTCTGCCGTATGGTGAGGATATCGCCAGCGTCCTTGCTGCCGCGGGCATCACGGTGGCGTATGAAGATGGCTACGCCGCGGGCGACGCTGCCACGACGTACACCGTTCGCATCACCAACGCGTTTGATCTCGCCAACTACAGTGTGACGACGCAGAACGGCACGCTGACGGTCGAGCCCTTCAAACTCACCGTCACCATCACCAACCCCGACGGCAGCCTCGTCTATGACGGCAGCGCAAAGACGGCGACGTTTGGCACCAACATCCCGAGCGGCTTTGCGGAAGGATGGAAGCCGACCCTGACCCTCTCGTATGAGGTGCAGGGGACTGATGGCGGCTGGACTGCGTGCGGCACCCCGACGAACGTTGGAACCTACCGCGCCGTCGTCACCATGGCAACGAACGGCAACTACGATTATACGACGACGTACGGCGACGCGTTTACGATCACGAACGCGACCATCACCGTCGAGGAGCTGTCCACCGATGGCATCTGGTATACGGGCGACGCCTACGCGCTTGCAAACTACCTGGCTATCGAGACGGTCAACGGCCAGGCATATGCCGTCACGTTTACCGTCAATGACAATGCCGAGACCGCGCTGACTGCGGCGGGCAACTATACCGTCCACTACACGATCACCGCGCCCAACCATGCGACGGTAACGGACAGCTTTGCGCTGAACATCCAAAAGAACGCCGTCGAGTGGAGTGATCCCTCTACGGCCGGCTGGGGCTGGACGTACGGCGACGCAGGCGCCAAAGCGCCGGTCGACGCAAGCAACGTCTCTACCCTCTTTGCGGCGCACTTCGCAAACGACACCGCCGCGGACGGGGCGATCCCTACGCCGACGTTTGCCTTCTTCACCGATGAAGGTTGCACAAGCGCCTACGGCAGCACCTTTGACAATTATACGGCCGCCGGAACCTACTATGTGCGGGTGAGCGTCGCGGATACGGCCAACTATGACGGCTATGAAGCGGTGTACTCCTTTACCGTCGAGCGCGCGCAGCTGACCATTACGGCGGACAGTATTGCGAACCACGTCTATAATACGGCTGCGCCCGACTACACCGCGACCATCACGGGCTTTGTCAACGGCGAAACGGCGAGCAGCCTCGGCATTGACGAGGGCGTCGAATACACCCTCTCGTGCGATTACGCAGCGGGCAGCGCCGTCGGGCAGTATACGATCGCGGCGAGCGGCGATCCCATCATCGGCAACTACACCGTCACCTATAAGAATGGCACGCTTGAAGTCGTCGCGCAGGGGCTGAACTATATTACCGGAGAATTGACAGAAGAACAGCGCACCTACAGCGGCAACCCCATCGCATACCCCATCACGGCGACGGGCGCAGACGACGGGCAGAGTGTTGCGCTTACCGTCTACTACCAGAAGGGCAGCGAGGATCCGACCACGAACGCGCCGACAGATGCCGGCACTTATACGGTGACTGCCGTAGCTGCGGACGGGTATACCGCGAGCGGCTGGAGCACGACCTTTACCATTCTGCCGCGCGAGATCGCGGTGAATTGGTCGCAGGCAAGCGATGCGATCTTCTATTACAACGGCACCGACCAGAGCGGCGGCATCTCCGCAAGCTACAATTTGTGGAAAAATGGCAGCGAGAGCCGTGAAACGGCTGCATTGAATGTGGCGCTGCCGAGCGGCGTGACATTCAAAGACGCCGCTGCCTACACCTTCACGGCGAGCTTTGACGGCGGCAGTGCGCATACGACGTACGGCTACCTTTCGGCAGACGGCAACTACCGCATGGCGGAGACCAATATCGGCCGCACGCAGGGCTACACCATCAGCCCGCGCTCCATCACCGTCACGGTGACGCCGCAGACTGTGGAATATGGCGACGGGTTCGCGATCCCGGAGAGCGCCGTCAGCGTCGCGACGAGCGTCGAGGACGGCTATGATCCGATCGTCGGCGATGACACCGCCTACACGCTGCAGGTGGAGGATGTGAGCGGCAACGCTCTGCCCGAAGGGTCCGTTCCGGACGCCGACACCTATTATATCGACCTCGCCTCGACGAACGGCAACTACGCCGTTACGCTGCGGAGCGAGGCCGGTGTACAGGGCAGAGTTTCCTACACCATCGAGCAGCGCGAGCTCACGCTCTCCTTTACGGGCGGCGCGAATGTCACCTACGGCGACAATGTAGACGAGGGCGCCCTGCGCACTCTCGTCGCGTTCAGCCGCACGAGCGGTGAAGGCAGCGCCTTCCTCGATAAAGATTCAGCCGTGGAGACGGTCGTGCTCGCAGCGCTCAACTTCAACTTGGGCGGCTATACTGCGCAGTCGAATGTAAAGGATGGGCCGTTCACCGTTACCATTTCGGCGATCGGTACCGTTACTGTGGCGGGCGCAGGCAACTACGCGTTTGTGTATGACAGCGCAAGCGCGCAGCTCACCGTCGAGCGGCGCGAGATCACCGTCACCATCGACTCGAAGCTGAACCTCACCTACGGCACGGACGCGGTGGAGGAGGCGGCGGAAAGCCTCACCGCAACGGTGACGGGCGGCAATATCGTCAACAACGACCAGAACGTGTACTCCCTCGGCGTGTATAACGCGGACGGGCAGATCACGAGCGGCTGGGATCGCCTCGCCGTCGGCAGTTACTCTATCGTCGGCATGAAGAACGATGACAACTATAACATCACCTTCGTTGGCGACAGGAGCTATGGCGGCGGCACGGACAACGCGGGCACCTTCGAGGTGGTTGCGAACGAGATCACCGTCGAGGTGAACGAGACGACGCACGTCTACTACATCGGCAGCGAGTATGCGCTGCTGGATGGCGGCGCGCTGACGACCTTCGCGCGCGAGACGCTCGGCTTTACCGCCGGCAACGCTACGAACGCGCAGATGTCGTATGCGTTTGCTATTCAAAAGGATAGCAGCACGAGCACCCTGCTTACGGCGGGCACCTATACCGTCAGCTATACCGTCAAAGCGGATAACTACGGCGATGCGACGGGCAGCTTTACCGTCGTCATCGACAAGAACGCCGTCACCTGGGCGGATCCCGATACGAGCGGCTGGGGCTGGACGTACGGCGACGAAGACGCCGCCGCGCCGGTCACGAATGAGAACGTTTCTTCCCTCTTTGCTGCGCGGTTCGAAAACGGCACCGCCGCGGCAGGGGCGATCGCTGCGCCGACGTTTGCCTTCTTCACCGATGAAGAATGCACGCAGTCTTACACGGGCGGCTTTAACAGCACGACGGACGCCGGCATCTACTATGTACAGGTGAGCGTCGCGGATACGGCCGACTATACGGGCTACAGCGTCGTGTACTCCTTTACCGTGGCGCAGAAGGAAGTGACCGTCAACTGGAGCGACTCGACCATCACGCAGGATGCGGCAATGGGCGCTGAAAACTACCTCGAGGGGTACGACCCCGCCATCATGCAGGTCATTTCGGGCGACTTTGGTTCGAGCGACCTTGCGTCGGATGGTAACGGCTGGTATGTGACCGTGCAGAGCAGCGATCTGCGGACGTATTCGGTCACCATTGCGCTGACCGATCCCGACAACTACGACTGGCCGGGCGACAGCGAAAACGCGAACCGCACCATCCTCTTCTCCGTCTCCGCGACGGCGATCAAGGTCACCGTGAACATCACAGGCTGGACGTACGGCGCTGCGAGCGTCACCGGGCCTTCCGTGACGGTAGAGCCGACGGTCTCCTTCGATCCGAGCGACGTCGTCTACGCCTATGCGCTTGGCAATGAGAACTTGAGCGAGGTCGAACGCAGTAGCCTCGGCTATGCGGCCGTGGCGGACCTCACCATGCTCCCCGCGGGCAGCTACTGGGTGCGCGCACTCGTGCCCGCCGCGGAAGACAACAGCTACGGCATGGCATTCGGCTATGCGCACTTCACCGTGTCGCCGTACGCCATCGCAAAGCCGACGGCTTCGGGCGAGACGTTTAATTATAATGGCAATACGCAGACGTACATGAGCGGCTTTAATGGTACGGTCACGCTCCCCAACGGGCAGTCCGTTACCGCGATGGTGCTCTCCGGCAACACGGGTATCGATGCGGGCGATTACGTCGCGACGGTGCGCCTCGCGAGCGGCAACTTCGTGTGGACGGATAACGGCGACGACCCGATCAGATTCGATTGGACGATCGCGCCGCAGCAGCTCGCCATGCCGACCATCGGCACGCTGGGCACAATCGACTACATGAGCACCTATACCCCGGGCGCGGACCAGTCTCTGCAGGCGCAGAGGGCGGAGCTGTTCGGCTTCAATGCCGAGCTGATGTCCTTCAGCGTCACGACGGGCGCGTCGTACACAGACGGACACGTCGCCGCCAACAACGTGGGCACGTACACCGTCACCATTTCCTTCAAGCAGATCGCCGGCGGCAACTATTGCTGGACGGGCGGCTCGGCGGATGCCGTCACGCTGACGTGGACGATCGACCCCGCGACGTACGAGCTCGGCGACTTCGGCTTCGGCGATGACGTTCACGAGTTCGTCTACAACGGCCAACCGCAGTACCCGACGCTGGGCAACCCGCCGACGGGCATCCGCGTCACCGGCTATGCAGGCAGCGCGACGAACGTTTCCGACGGCGAACAGGCGGTGACCGCCGCCCTCGCGCTGGTCGGGCCGTATGCGACCAACTTCCGCTTTGAGAACGGCAGCACCACGACGAAGATCGAGGGCAGCGTGCAGATCACGCCCGCGCAGATCGAAAGCGTCGTGTGGTCGTCGCAGAACAACTTTACTTATACCGGCCAAGACCTGAGCGGCAACGTGCACGCCTACTTTATCAAGGCGGACGGCTCGTTCGGCTACCTCACCGTCGCGGTCAATAACAATGATGGCTTCGTCAACGCGGGCGGCTATACCTTCTCCGTCGAGGGCATCGAAAACGACGACGGCAACTACGAACTTGCGGCAAGCTGCACCGGCATGACGAGCGGCACCTATACCATCGAAAAGGTGGCGGTGACCGTCGTGGTCGAGGACCCGGCCGACGTCGTCTACGACGGCGCAATGCCCGACCTCGATACGCTCGCCGTCAACGAAGACGGCTACTACGGCTTCACCCTGATCGGCCCCGACGGCAACGTCATCAAAATGGATCAGCTGCCGCAGGCAGTCGATCGGTCCGAATGGCTGGCCTACGCGGTCGAGGTGGAAGGCAGCGCTCCTTGGAACGTGGGCGACTACATCGTCACCGTCGATGGCGGCACGCTCACCAACTATACGATCGCGTATATCGAGACGAGCACCGTCACCGTCACGCCCGCGCCGATCACGGGTATCGAGATCACCATCCCCAACGCGAACATGGTGTACGGCGAGCTGACGGCAGCCGACGCGGCGTATATCGCCGACGACAGCATGGTCACCGTGCTGCTGGGCGGCACGGAGGAGCGGCAGATCCAATTCTCCGAGGTCAAAGACTATATCGACCTGTGGTACAGCGGCTATACGGGCGGCGTATTCTCGACGAACGTCAACGCGGGCACCGTATGGGTGTTCCCGATGATGGATGCGAGCGCGGGTCCCTGCAACTACACCATTGCAGACTCGTCCGACTTTGCGGTGCAATTCACCGTCCATAAGAAGACGATCGCAGGCGAAGACTTCTCCGCCGCAGAGCTGTACTACACGGGCGCGGCGCAGGCGCTGCCGCGCGACAACGTCTCGTACGACGGCGACGTCACGGCCTTTGCGGGCATCTTTGAAGACGAAGCGCGCGTCGTGCTGTCTTCGGACAGTTATACGGCGGTCGGCGAATACAGCGCGACGCTGACCATGGCCGAAGACGTGTACCGCAACTACTGTTTCGAGAACGGCGCGTCCGTGCTCACGCTGGCGTGGGAGATCGTTCCCATCGGCGCGGGGCAGGTCTCCGTCTCCATGCCCGAACTCGGCATCACGAGCTGGGGCCTCGACACGGAAGCGAACGTGCTCGTCACGGTCGAGTCGAGCGCGACGGAAATTGCGAGCGGCACACAGCTCAACGTGGCGGACTTCCGCTACGAGTATCAGATGTTGAACGCGAGCGGCGAATGGGTAGAAGTTTCCGTCGGCAGCAGCTTTGTGTGGACGGCGGGCAGCTACCGCGTGCGCGGCATCATCGCCGACGCCAACTTCCCCGCGGTCGTATCCGCGTGGAGAGAGTTTACCGTCGAACAGGGCACCTACAATACCGATGTGCTCGACTGGAGCGACGCGAAAGTCCTGTATGACGGCACCGAGCACAACCTGACGCTGCGCGTCGGCGGCGTGCCCGATGCGGACGGCCTGCTCACCGCGGCGCAGCTGCATGCGGCGGACGGCATCGGCCTGACGTACGTCGTCGGCGCCGGCCGCACCGACATCGGCCAGCAGCAGATCTCCGTCACCATCACGGCGGCGAGCCCCAACTATGTGTTTGCCGACGGCGCACCGACCTTCACGCTGACGGCGACGCTGACCATCGAAGGGCGGCGGGTGTCCGTCGTCTGGGAGGGCGGCAGCTTCACCTACAACGGCACCGACCAGTCTGCGGGCGTCGCGGCGTACTTCTACGACGTGAACAACGAGCGCGTCGATCTGGACGTTTCGCCCGACCGCGCCTTCATCGACGCGGGCGGCTACACCTTCACCGCCTCCGGCGCGCCCGCGGGGTATATCCTCAGCGGCGAGAAGGAAGACTTTACCATCGCGCGCGCAGCGGCGGCGGTCGTCTGGCCTGCCGATGCCTTCACCTACAACGGCACCGACCAGTTCGGCTCGGTCACGGCGTACTTCGTCGACGTGAACGGCGAGCAAGTCGCGCTTGCGCTGGGCTCCTTCGTGTTCCGCAGCGTCAACGACGGCGGCTATACCTTCGAGGTCATCGGCGCGGCGGATGAAACCTTCAACCTGAACAACTATGCGCTGACGGGCAAGACCGAAGTGCTGCATATGCAGCCGCTGGCGGTCACCGTCACGGCGGAAGACAAGACGGTCGCCTACGGCGATGCGGCAGAGCTGACCTGGCAGGCGAGCAATGAAGTGTTCGACCGCGACGAAGAGAACGGCCTCGTCGTCGTCGCGCTCACCCGCGAGCCGGGCGACGCGATGGGCGAATACACCATCTTCATTTCGGTCAGCGGCGCTACTTCCAACTACACGCTGACGACGGTGGATGGCACCTACACCATCATGCAGCAGACGCTGCATCTGCAGATCCGCCTCCCGGCCGACCGCGTCTATGACGGCAGGCCGGTCTCGGCGACGCTCGTCGGCATCGGCGGCGCGGTCCCGTCCGGCGTGTACCTGTACTACAACGGTACCGCCAACGACGGCACGTCGTGGTCGTCCGCATCCGCGCCGACCAAGGCGGGCACCTACACGGTGTCGGCGTACACGAGCAACGCCTCGCTCGACATCGTATGTTCCCCCGTGCGGCTGGTCATCGAGCGCGCGGCGGCGGTCATCGACGTGAGCGGCGTGCAGACGCACTACACCTACACGGGCGCGCAGCAGACGGTGGACAGCGGCGCCGTCCTCAACCACAGCGAGACGCAGCTCGTCTACTCGAATAACACCTTTACCACGGTCGCCGAGGGCGACGGCCTGCGCGTGCGCATCGACGCGGCGCAGACGTGCAACTACGAGGCGGGCACCGCCTTCGTCACCATCACCGTCGAGCGGCAGTCGATCGGCGGCGGGCTGTCCGTCGTCATCGAAGACTGGACGTACGGCGAGGATGCGAACGACTACCGCCTGAGCGGCAACGTCGGCGACGGCGCCGTGACTGCCCTGTACACGGGCACCACCAATGCGGGCGAAGCGTACGAGAGCAGCGAGGCGCCGACGGAAGCGGGCGAATTCACCCTGCGCGTCACCGTCGCCGCGACGGCAAACTATGCCGCGGGCAGCGCGTCGGATACCTTCACCGTGCTGCGCGCCGAGCCCGAGCTGACCCTTACCATCGAGGGCTGGACGTACGGCTGCGAGCCCAACGACTTCGCGCTGACGCCCGCGCTCTTTACAGACTACATCGCGACGGTCTACTACACGGACGGCACGCTGTACTTCGTGCAGCCGCCGACGGAAGTGGGTTCGTACACGCTGATCGTGGAAGTCGCGCAGTCGCCCAACTATGAGGCGGGCAGCGCGCAGGCGCACTTCGTCATCACCTTCGCCGGCCCCGAACTGTCCGCCACCATCGAGGGCTGGACGTACGGCGAGGCGCCCAATGCGCCCGTCGTGCACGCGGAGGAGGGCAGCGCGGTCACGCTGCGCTACACCGGCACCGCCAACGACGGCACCGCGTGGGATTCGTCGGAGGCGCCCGCCAAGGCGGGCAGCTACACGCTGACGGCGACGGCCACCAACGAGAACTTCATCACCGAAACGGTCACCTGCGCCTTCATCATCGCCCGCGCGCCCGTCAAGGCGCCTTCGCTGGGAGAGGAAGGGGTGCGCGAAGCCTCCGCCGTGTATGACGGCGAGGCGATCGCCGTGATCGTCGTCGGCTACGACGGGGCGCGCATGCAGCCCTCGTCGGAAGCGCTCTTTGAACTGAAAGACGGGCAGATGAAGCTGGTCGCGAATGCGGAGGGCGCGTACACCGTCACCTTCACGCTGACCGACGCAGACAACTATACGTGGGCCGCCGAGGAGGGCGAAGACTTCTCGCAGGGCGTCGTCCTCACCTGGACGGTCACCGAAAAGGTGGATTCGCTGCTGTGGCTGATTATCCTGCTCATCATCCTCGCGGTCATCCTGCTCGCGCTGCTCATCTTCCTGATCGTACAGAACAAGCGCGCCGCGCGCCGCCTTGCAGGCGGTGCGGACGGTGCGGACGGCTCGGACGGCGCAGGCGGCGCGGACGGCGCGAATGATGCGCCGCTGTACGCGATGGCGCCGATGGGGCTGCTCGTCGTTCCTGCGGCACACATCGCCGCGGTCGCTTGCCTCGCCGCCGTCGTCGTCGGGCTGCTCGTCGCCGACATCCTGCTCTTCGTGCGGCTGCGCCGCCTCGTCAAAGAGGCGGAGGCCGCGGAAGAGGCCGCAGAGGATGGGAGCGATGCTGCGGCGGACGGCTTTGGAGCAGATGAAGGAAACGACCTCGCGCAGGGCGGCGAAAGCGGCCCCGCCGCGGGGGAAGAGGACTTTGCCGCAGATGAGAGCGGCCGAAACGGCCGCGCGCAGTAAGCGCGGCTGCGGGAGGTAAGCGCCATGAGCGAAAAGAGCGCCGCCTGCGCGGCGGATATGCAGTCGCCCGAGTTTTTGCCCGCGGGGAGCGCCGAGCGCGTCGCCCGCGCGGCCGGGGGCGCGTTTGCCGCGAAAGACGGCTTCGCGCGGTACAATTTCAGCTTTCAGGCGCGGCTGATCCAGTCGCCGGCGCAAGTGCAGGAGTTTTGCGGCGTGCTCATCGGCGCGGCGCGCGCCTGCGGCGGGCTGCGGCTGACATACGGGCGGCGGCAGGTGTACGTGCACCGCGGCCGCAGGCAGATCGCGCAGTTCCTGTTCAAGGGGCACACGCTGTGCGCCGCCTTCGCGCTCGATCCCGCCGCATTTGCGGACACCAAATATCACGGCGACGACCTCTCCCGCTACAAGCGGTTTGCGCAGACGCCCATGCTGCTGCGCATCCTGTCGCCGCGCAAGCTGCGCTACGCGCTGCACCTGTTCGCGCTCGCGGCGGGCGTGCCCGAGGCACAGCTGCTCGCCGCCCCGCCCGCAGACTGCACGCACGCGTTTATCCCGACCGAACAGCTGATCGCCGCAGGGCTGGTCAAGCCGGTCGGCCGCTGAAGGCGTGCACCGCACGTTCCGTATTCCATCAAAGAGACCGGAGGGAGCCCGCGCGGCTCCCTCTTTTGCATGGTCCGGTTCGCCGCGGCGGCGTGTGAGGGCGGGCAGCCGGGCGGAGGGTCGCAATTCAGAGCGCAAAACCAACAGAATATGTGAAAAACATGCCGAAATGAAAAAAATGGTGTATAATAGGGGAAAAGGCCGCCCGCACCGGGCGGCAGGGGAGGGACTGATATGAAGAAGAAGGCGATCGCTGCCGCGCTTGCCTGCGCGCTGGCCGCGTGCGTCGCCGCGGGCTGTGCGCCCGCGCGCGAACTGCTGCCCGGGTACGATGCGGAGGGCTGCACCGTCTCGATGGGGGAGCAGGTCTCCGTCGGCGTCGGGGGCGTCGATTTTGAGGCGATGGTCTTCGAGACGGGCACGTTCACGCTGCCCTACCGCCAATATGTTCCCGCCGACTACGACGAGACAAAGTCGTACCCGCTGCTGCTCTTTCTGCACGGCGCGGGCGAGCGTGGGGAGGACAACACCAAGCCGGTGACCGCCTATGACGGGCTGGCTTCCCTCTTCGACGAGGCGGACGACCCCGCGCGGCAGGCCATCGTCCTCGTGCCGCAGTGCCCGTACGGGCAGATGTGGGTGGAGATCGGCGCGGCGGAGGAGGGGCAGTATTCCGTCGAAGAGGTCGCAGAGTCGCCCGCGATGGCGGCCGTATTGCAGTTGGTCAAGTACACCGCAGCCGACTATTCGGTGGATACCGGCCGCATCTACGCGATGGGCATGTCGATGGGCGGGTACGGCACCTGGGATATCCTCGCCCGCCACACCGAGCTGCTCGCCGCCGCGGTGCCCATCTGCGGCGGGTGCGACGTCTCCGCGGCCGAGCGCATCAAGGATATCCCCATCCGCACTTTCCACGGCGCGCTCGACCCCATCGTCTCGCCGGCGGGTACGCGCGCGATGGCCGAGGCGCTCGAAGAGGCGGGCGCTGCAGATTTTTCTTACACCGAGTATGCGGACGGCATGCACGACATTTGGAATCGCGCCATGCAGACGGAGGGGCTGGACGACTGGCTGTTCGCGCAGCGCCGCTGACCCGCCCGCAAAACCGAATACGCAGCCGAAAGGAGAGGCTCTGTGCCTCTCTTTTTTTTGTGCCGCGTGGCGGCGCGGATCGATCGAAAAAGGCGGCGCGTGCGGCGGGGAGGGCGTGAAGGGAGGCGCGCGAATTGTTGGCAGGCAGGTTTGGATTTGCGCGTCTGCCGTTGTATAATGCTGCTTGTGGAGGGGCGGCGCGCGTGCGCGGCCGGATATGATGGGGGAAGGGGATACCATCCGCCGCATCCTCGAGATCGAGGCGGAACAGAGGCGGCGGGCGCAGGAAAACGCGCTCGCCCGTTACAACGCGGGGCGCATCAAGCACAAAAAGCAGATCGCCTTTCACCGCTGCAAAAAGCGCAACCGCTGGGTATTCGGCGGCAACCGCAGCGGCAAGACGGAGTGCGGCGCGGTGGAGTGCGTGTACATGGCGCGCGGCGTGCATCCCTACCGCAAAAACCGCAGAGACGTGTTCGGCTGGGTGGTCTCCCTCTCCCAACAGGTCCAGCGCGACGTCGCGCAGAAGAAGATCTTCCAATACCTCGCGCCCGAATGGATCGAGGAGGTCACCATGCTCTCGGGGCGGAAGGGCTCCCCCTCGGGCGTGGTCGACCAGATCCGCGTGCGCAACGTGTTCGGCGGCATCTCTGTGATCGGGTTCAAGAGCTGCGACCAGGGGCGGGAAAAGTTCCAGGGCGCCTCGCTCGACTTCGTCTGGTTCGACGAGGAGCCGCCGCAAGACGTGTACGAGGAGTGCCGCATGCGGGTGCTCGACCGCGCGGGCGACATCTTCGGCACGATGACCCCGCTCAAGGGGATGACCTTCGTCTACGACGAGATCTATATGAACCGCCGCGGCGACCCCGAGGTGTGGTACGAGTTCATGGAATGGGCGGATAACCCCTACCTCGACCGCCGCGAGGTCAAGCTGATGAGCGGCGCGATGGACGACAAGGCGCTCGCCTCCCGTCGCTACGGCCGCTTCGCCGTGGGCGAGGGGCTGGTGTACCCCGAGTTCGACGAGCGGGTGCACGTCATCCCGCCCTTCGCCGTCCCCGCCGATTGGCAGGACGTCATCTCCATCGACCCGGGGCTGCACAATCCGCTCTCCGCGCACTGGTACTGCGTCGACTACGACGGCAACGTGTACGTCGTCGCCGAGCACTACGAGGCGGGCAGGGACATCGACTACCACGCCGAGCATATCCGCGCCATCTCCGCCCGCATCGGCTGGCACACGGACGCAAAGGGGCGGCTGCGCGCGCTCATCGATCCGGCGGCCAACCAGCGCACGCTGGCGAGCGCGAAGAGCGTCAGCGAGCTGTTCTGCGAGCGGGGCATCTTCGTGGATACGGCGGTGGACAAGGACCTGTTCGCGGGCATCGCGCAGGTCAAAAGTTACCTGCGCGGGGCGGAGGGGCGGCCGCGGCTGTATATCTTCGACGGGTGCGTGAACCTCATCCGCGAGATCAAGGGATACTTTTGGGGCGCGGGCGACGTTCCCAAAAAGAAGGACGACCACGCGCTGGACGAACTGCGCTATTATCTGATGACCCGCCCGCAGGGCGCCGCGCCCGCGCGCGAACAGACGGCGGTGCAGAGGGACAAGGCGCGCCTCTTGCGGCGGCTGCGCGGCGGTAAGGGGAGGATGGGTTGAACGATGCAGAGGTGAAGGATGCGCTGCGGCGGCGCGCGCTCGGCTTCGAGACGGACGAGATCGTCGAGGAGTACGCCTTTCAGGAGGGCGAAGCGGTGCTGCTCAAGCGCAAGGTGACCAAAAAGACGGTGCCGCCCGACATGCAGGCGGCGAAGATGCTGCTGGAGGAGGAGACGCCGACCGTTTCGATGAGCGACGAGCAGCTCGCGGCGGAAAAGGCGCGCCTCTTGCGGCTTTTGAAGGAGGAAGAGGGGTGTTAAACAGATCGACGGAGGCGGACCGCGCGCGCATGCGCGCCGCCGAGGCGGAGGAGGAGCGGCTGGTGCGCGCCGTCCTCGACGAGTTCGAGGCGCGGCGCGAAGCGCGGCGGCTGCTCGAGCGCAGCTGGGAGCTGAACATGAACTTCCTCGCGGGCAACCAGTATTGCGACATCGGGCCCGCGGGGGAGCTGGAGGAGGAGCAGCCCCGCTTTTATTGGCAGAGCCGGCGGGTGTTTAACCACATCGCGCCGGCGATCGACACGCGCTGCGCCAAGCTGGCGCGGGTGCGGCCGGTCATGTCCGTGCGCGCGGCGACGGGGGAAGAGTCGGATACCCGCACGGCCAAGATCGCGTCCGACGTGCTGCGCTCGGTGAGCGAAGAGTGCGCGCTGGACGACATCATTTCAAACGCGACGGTGTGGAGCGAGACGTGCGGCACCGCCTTTTACAAGGTGTATTGGGACGCGCGCGGCGGCAGGCGGCGGGAGGACGGAACGCCCGAGGGCGCGGTGCGCATCGCCGCGGTGCCGCCCTTCGAGATCTACCCGCAAGACCTCGCCTGCGAGCGGGTGGAGGACCAGCCGAGCATCATGCACGTGCGGGCGGTGCCCGTCGAAGAGATCCGCGAAAAGTACGGGCTCGAGGTCGCGGGGGAGGACATCGACGAGTTTTCCTTCACCCCCCGCGCCGCCTCGCAGAACGACATGGGCGGCAGCGGCTCGGCGCTGCGCACGGTGCGCCGCGGCTGCGCGAAGGTCGTCGAGTACTATATGCGGCCGAGTGAGGCCTTCCCCGAAGGGCGGTTGACCGTCGTCGCGGGCGGGAAACTCGCCTACTGCGGAGATCTTCCTTACATCAACGGCGAAAACGGCACGCGCACCTATCCCTTCGTCAAGCAGTGCGCGGTGCCGCTGTCCGGCGCCTTCTTCGGCGGCAGCCTGATCGACCGCATGATCCCCGTGCAGCGCGCCTTCAACGCGGTCAAAAACCGCAAGCACGAGTTTTTGAACCGCCTGACCATGGGCGTGCTCGCGGTGGAGGACGGCTCGGTGGATACCGAAGAGCTGCTTGAGGAGGGGCTTGCGCCCGGCAAGGTGCTCGTCTACCGCCGCGGCGCGCAGCCGCCGCAGATGCTGGGCACCGACTCGATGCCCTCCGAGTTCCACGACGAGGAGGAGCGGCTGCTCGACGAGTTTATCCTGGTCAGCGGCGTCAGCGAGCTCAGCTCGACCACGCAGAACCGCACGCACGTGACCAGCGCGACCGGCCTGCAGCTGCTCATCGATTTAGACGACACCCGCCTCGCGGTGACGACGGACAGCATCCGCCGCGCCATCAAGGAGATCGGCCGCCGCGTGCTGCGGCTGATGCGGCAGTTCGCGGGCTCGCACCGCCTGCTGCGCATGGCGGGGGACGGGCGCCGGGCAGAGCTGCTCAGCTTTTCCGCGTCCGACCTTTCCTCCGACGACGTCGTGTTTGAAACGGACACCGACGAGACGAGCTCCCCCTCCAAGCGCCGCTCGCTCTTATACGAGCTGGTGTCGATGGGGCTGCTCAAGGGGGAGGACGGCAACATCCCCGCCGAGACGCGCACCAAGCTGCTCGAAGCGCTCGGCTTCAGCTCGCTGGACGGCGCGGGCGGGCTGCTGCCGCTGCACAAAAACAAGGCGTCGGAGGAAAACCGCAGGCTGCTTTCCGAGGAGGTGCCCGTCGACGTGTACGACGAAGACGCCGTGCACATCGCCGAGCATACCCGCTTTCTGCTGTCCGACGATTTCCGCCGGCACGAGGACGCCAAGGCGCGCTTTACGGCGCACCTGCGCGGGCACGAGGAGCAGGCCCACCGCAAACGGGAAGAGAGCGCGCCGCAGGCGTAAGGGCGGCGGACGCAAGAGCCGTTGCTCCGCAATGGGTGAGCGCTTTCAAAAATAGATTTTTATGGGAGGAGCGTATGGAGAAGGAGAACGAGACGACCCGAGCGGCCGAACAGGAGCCCGTGCAAGCGCGGGCAGATCTGGGCAAATTCAGGAGCGTAGAAGCCCTTCTGAACGCGTACAATTCGCTGGAAGCGGAGTTTACACGCCGCAGCCAGCGCCTGCGCGAATTGGAGGGGATGGGCAGGGGCGAGAACGATGCGCCGCCCCCGCCCGTCGGGG
>CASEIS010000119.1 GCA_949287895.1 uncultured Bacillota bacterium | reverse complement strand
GCCAAGCCGCGCGTGTTCATCCCCGTCTTCCCCGGCACCAACTGCGAGCTGGATACCGCTCGCAAGTTCCGCCTCGCGGGCGCGGAGTGTGAAGAAGTCGTCGTGCGCAACCGCAGCGCTGCGGACATCGAAGAGAGCGTGCGCGCCATCGCCGCGGCGATCGGCCGCAGCAACATCATCGCCTTCCCGGGCGGCTTCTCGGGCGGCGACGAGCCGGACGGCAGCGGCAAATTTATCGCGACGACCTTCCGCAACCCGTACATCGCCGAACAGATCCGCGCCCTGCTCGAGCAGCGCGACGGCCTCATCCTCGGCATCTGCAACGGCTTCCAGGCGCTCATCAAGCTCGGCCTCGTCCCGTACGGCGAGATCCGCCCGCTCACCCCGGACAGCCCGACGCTGACCTACAACAACATCTCCCGCCACGTTTCGACGCTCGTCGATATCCGCGTGGCTTCGAATAAGTCCCCTTGGCTCTCCGCCTGCAAGGTCGGCGACGTGTTCACCGTCCCCGTCTCGCACGGTGAGGGGCGCATCGTTGCTCCCGCCGCCGCACTCGAAGAGATGGCGAAAAACGGCCAGATCGCGACGCAGTACTGCGACATGGCGGGCAAGCCGACGATGCAGTACCCGTTCAACCCGAACGGCTCGCTTTGGGCGATCGAAGGCATCACCTCTCCGGACGGTAGGGTGTACGGTAAGATGGGCCACACCGAGCGTGCGGGCGAAAACCTGTACAAAAATTGCCCCGGCAACTTCGACATGAAGCTGTTCGAGAGCGGCGTCCGCTATTTCAAATAACTTCCGCTTGCGGGGCAGGGTTGCGCACCTTGTCCCGCATTTTTTGCCATTTTGCGTAGTACTATGCGCGGCATAGATCGCTGCAAATCGGCCTTTGTCGCCGCAAAAAATGCCCCATGAATTTTCGGGGAAGGCTTTACAAATTGCCCATCTTGTGGTATAATAATTCTATCCTATCAAGATACTGTGTTCGGGAGGGGCGACTATGAAGTGTATGTATTGCGGCTGCACCGAGAGCAAGGTCATCGACAGCCGTTCGACGGATGAAGACCGTGCGATCCGCCGCCGCCGCGAATGTATGCAGTGCGGCCGTCGGTTCACGACGTACGAGACCATCGAGATGACGCCCGTTCTGGTCGTCAAAAACGGCGGCAACCGCCAGACGTTCGACCCCGGCAAGGTCAAAAACGGGATCATCAAAGCGTGCGAAAAGCGCCCCGTGCCCATGGCGAAGATCGATAAGCTGGTCGAGGACATCAAAAAACAGGTGTACAATTCTCTCGAGCAGGAGATCTCTTCCAAGCGCATCGGCGAGATGGTGATGGAGGGGCTGAAGAAGATCGACGAGGTCGCCTATGTGCGCTACGCTTCCGTCTATCGGCAGTTCACCGATATCTCTTCCTTCATGCACGAGCTCGAGTCGCTGATGAAGGAAAACCAGCACAACAAAGATACGGCGGAACGGAAGCCCGAATAAGCGGGCTTCCTTCTTTTTCCGCCGACCGCGGCGCGCGTGCGTTATAGCTCGCGGCTTGCGCGAAAGTTATCGCCCGCGGCTTGCGCGGGCGGCACCCCGGCGGGCGAAGGAAGCGGCGCCGGCGGCAGGGGCAGTTATCGGGAGGCAGATATGACGAAGCAGGTATCGGTCGGCGGCGTCACCGTCGGCGGCGGGGCGCCCGTGCGCGTGCAGTCGATGACGACGACGCCCACGTCGGACACGGAGGCGACGCTTGTGCAGTTTGCGCGGCTGTATGCGGCGGGCTGCGAAATCGTCCGCGTCGCCGTGCGTGACGAGGCGGACGCGCGCGCCATCCGCGCGCTGAAGGATCGTTCGCCCATGCCCGTCGTTGCAGACATCCATTTTTCCGACCGCCTCGCCGTACTCGCGGTGGAGAACGGCGCGGATAAGATCCGCATCAACCCCGGCAACATCGGCGGTGAGGATGCGGTGCGCCGCGTGGCAGACTGCGTGCGCGCGCACGGCATTCCCGTCCGCGTGGGTGCCAACACGGGCAGCATCGAAAGGGAACACCTGCAAAAGTACGGCCGCTCTGCCCGCGCGCTGGTCGAAAGCGCCCTCGCGGACGTCGCGCGGCTGGAAAAATACGGGGTGGAGGACATCGTCATCTCCGTCAAGGCGTCCTCCGTTCCGCTCACCGTCGAGGCGTACCGCGCCCTCGCCGCGCGCACAGACTATCCGCTCCACCTCGGCGTGACGGAGGCGGGCACGCGCGAGAGCGGCATCGTCAAGAGCAGCGTCGGCATCGGCGCACTTCTTTTAGACGGCATCGGCGACACCATCCGCGTCTCGCTGACGGACGACCCCGTCGAGGAGATCGTCGCCGCCAAGCGCATCCTGCGCGCCTGCGGGCTGGAAAAGGACTATGTCGAGGTCATCTCCTGCCCGACTTGCGGCCGCTGCGAGTGGAACAGCATGGAACTTGCGCAGCGCGTCGAGCGCGCTGTGTTCGGCGTCCGCAAGCCGCTCAAGGTGGCTGTGATGGGCTGCGTCGTCAACGGCCCGGGCGAGGCGAAGGACTGCGACATCGGCATCGCGGGCGGAAAGGGCAAGTGCGTCATCTTCCGCCGCGGCGAAGCAGTGCAGACGGTCGACGCGGCGGAGGCGGAAGAAGTGTTCCTCGCCGCCGTCCGTGCCTGCCTTGCGGAGAAAGGTTGAGCGGCGCGCCTGTTGCCGGGGCGGGGCTGCGGGGCGGAACGCGGCCGCAAAGACGTGAATGTGGTCGGCGGAGACAGATACAGACAACAAGGAGAGACGGAAAATGGAAACTATGACGCAGGGCGGAGAGAGAGGTGTGCAGGGCGGCGCGCAGGCCGCGTTTATGGGCGCGCTGCACGCGCGCGAAGGGCTGCGCCGCGCCGTCCTGCAAAAGATCGTCGTCGACAAAAAATTGCGCGGCTGCACCTTCGAGATCGTGACGGACGCCGCCTATACGCCCGAAGACGAGCGCGCGGCGGCCGCCGCGGCGCGCGCCGCCGTGCCCCGCTCGCTCGGCACGGCCGTCCATATCCGCAAGCTGGTCGCCGATCCCGACATCGTGCGCCGCAAGATCTTGGAGTATCTCGACCACACCCACCGCGCGGCCGCAGCCTGCATCCACGCCGAAGACATCGACGTCCGCATTGAGGGGGATACCGTCCGCTTCGAGCTGGGCGTCTCGGCGGACGAGCGCACCTTTTTTGAAAAGAACGAACAGCTGCTCCCCGGCATCGAGCGCATGCTCTCCCGCAATTTTTGTGACCGCTTCTTCGGCGGGCTTGCGGATAAGGAAAAGGCCGTCGCCGAAGAGGAGGAAGCGGAGGAGGAAGAGCCCTTCGATTACCGCCCCGCCCGATCCTTTCCCGTCGTCGACTTTCAGGCCATCGACGAGCCGAACGTGCCCAAGATCGCCACATACATCGCCGACTGCGACTTCCAGAGCAGCTCCTTGACCGTCTGCGGGCAGATCGTGCATATCGATGCGCGCGAGACGCGCCCGAAGACGGATGCCGCGGGCAATACCAAGCCGGGGCGGCCGTATCTGCGCTTCACCATCGAAGACGCGTCCGGCCGGCTGACCTTTTCCTATTTCCCGCGCAAGAAGACGGAGGAAAAGATCCGCGCGCTGAAGGAGGGGGACAGCATCGTCTGCACGGGCGCGAACGAGCTGTTCAACGAAAAGCTCAGCTATACCGCCCGCTACATCAACCGCGGCACGCCGCCGCCCGACTTCGTGCCCGAAAAGCGCGCGGGCAAGGCATTGCCGACGCGCTACGGGCGGGTGCATCCCGAAAAGCTGACCGACTACAATCAGCTCGACCTGTTCGGGCAGACAGAGCTGCCCGAAGGCCTCGTCAAAAACACCTTCGTCGTGTTCGACCTCGAGACGACCGGCCTCGTCAATACGCCCGCGCCCGGCCGCACGATGGATGCGATCACCGAGATCGGCGCCGTCAAGATCGAGGGGGGCGAGATCCGCGAAAAATTCACCACCCTCGTCGACCCCGAGCGCAGCCTGAGCGAAGAGATCGTCAAGCTGACCGGCATCACAGACGATATGCTCAAAGGGGCTCCCAAGATCGGCGACGTCATCGGCGACTTCTGCAAGTTCTGCGACGGCTGCCTGCTCGTCGGGCACAACGTGCAGTTCGATTACAAGTTCATCCAGTACTATGCCGCGCAGTCGGAGTATGTCTTCGAACACAAGACGTACGACACGCTCTCGCTCGCGCAGGGGCTGCTCTTTCTCCCCAATTACAAGCTCAACACGCTGGCAGACCATTTCAAGATCACGTTCAACCACCATCGCGCGTGGGATGACGCGCTCACGACGGCAAAAATTTTTATCGAGTTGATAAAAGCCAAAAAATGCTTGCCAAACGCGTAGCTTTATGTTATAATAGACATACTGAATACGTTAGCATGGGATTGAGAGTGGGCAGCCGCTCTCAAATCTTTTTATGTGCGGCTTTTCCGCAGCAAAAACGAGGAGGCTGTATGAAGGTAAAATCGGTGCAGGAGATCGAGGAGGCACTCGCTCCCGTCGCCGCCCAAACGGGCGTCGAGATCTACGAAGTGGTCTTCCGGCAGGGCAAAAACCCGTCGCTGACCGTCTTTTTGGATACAGAGGCAGAGGGGGGGATTGATCTGGACACCTGCGAGCGCTTCCACAACGCCGCCGACGCCGTGCTCGACGAGCTGGACCCGACGTACGGGCAGCCGTATACGCTCAACGTCAGCAGCCCGGGGCTGGATCGCCCCTTCAAAAAGGATCGCGATTTTCTGCGCAACATCGGCAAAAAGGTCGAACTCAAGCTGTATGCGCCGCACAAGGGCGAGAAGAACTTCGAAGCCGTGCTGCTCGGGTACGACCCCGCCGCCAAGTGCGTGGAGATCGACAAGGCGGGCGAGGTGTTCAAGCTCAACCTGACGCAGATCGTCAAGATCTCGCAGGCGATCGATTTTGACTGAGACGCGCGGGCCGAGCGCGAGAGCGCCGCGGCCGCAAACAAATTAGGATCATTCGAGGAGAAGACAATGGTTAGCAAGGAGTTCTTTGAGGCTTTGGCCGATCTGGAAGCGGAAAAGGGGATCAGCAAAGAGATCTTCATCGAGGCGCTGCGCAATGCCCTCGTCTCCGCCTACAAAAAACAGTATGAGGGCGACGTCGGCGAGGTGGATATCCGCATCAACCCGGAAAAGTACAGCATCAAATATTACACCGTCAAGACGGTCGTCGACGAAGTCGTCGACCGCGAAAAGGAGATCTCGCTGGAAGACGCGCAGAAGCTGAAGAAGAGCTACAAGGTCGGCGACGTCGTCTACGAGGAGTTCGTGCCGAAGGATTTCAGCCGCATCGCCGCGCAGACGGCACGGCAGGTCATCCTGCAGAAGCTGCACGAGACGGAGCGCGACAACACCCTCAACGAGTTCTCCGATAAAAAAGACGAACTGATGACCTGCGTCGTCCGCAAGGTGGATGCGAAGAACGTCTACGTCGAGCTGGGCAACGGCCAGATCGAGGGCATCATGCTCCCGCAGGATCAGGTCCCCGGCGAAAAGTACGAGGTCAACGACCGCCTGCAGGTCTATGTCAAGAATATCAAGAGCGGCAGCCGCGGCGCGCAGGTGCTCGTCTCCCGCTCCTCCGTCGGCCTGGTCAAGCGCCTGTTCGAGAACGAGGTCCCCGAGATCAAGGCGGGCACCGTCGTCGTCAAGGCGATCACGCGCGAGGCGGGCCAGCGCACCAAGATGGCCATCTACAGCGAAGATCCGCAGGTGGATGCCGTCGGTGCCTGCGTGGGCAATAAGGGCTCGCGCGTCAACGCCGTCGTCGCCGAGCTGGGCGGCGAAAAGGTGGATATCATCCAGTGGAGCGAGAATCCGCTCGAGTTCATCGCCAAGGCTCTCTCGCCCGCCAAAGTCATCTCCGTGACCGAGGTCGGCGAAAAGTCGGCGATCGCCGTCGTCCCCGACGACAAGCTCTCGCTCGCCATCGGCAGAGACGGCCAGAACGCCCGCCTCGCAGCGCGCCTGACCGGCTGGAAGATCGACGTCAAGAGCGAGAGTGCCGCCGCGAAGATGGAAGAGCTGCGCCGCATCGAAGAAGAGGAAGCCGCGCAGGCGGAAGAAGAGGCGGAGGCCCCCGCCGAAGAATAAATTGGTCCCCGCTTTCGCGGGTGCAAGGGTATCCGGTATGAAAGTGAAAAAGATCCCCATGCGCATGTGCATCGCCTGCCACGAGATGAAGCCGAAAAAGGAGATGCTGCGCGTCGTCAAGCCCAAAGAGGGGGACGCGTTCATCGATTTTTCGGGCAAGGCGGCGGGCCGCGGCGCCTATATCTGCGACGACCCGGAGTGCATCAAAAAGCTCCGCAAGGGCCGCCTTCTCAACCGCGCGTTCTCTTCGGAGATCCCCGCGGAGGTGTACGACAAGATCGAGGAGGACTTCTTTGCAAAGAAGTAAGGCGGAAGGCTACATCGGTTTCTGTATCAAGGCGGGCAAGCTGACGTGCGGATTCAATGCGGTCGCGACGGTCAAAAAGGGCGTCTATCTCCTGCTTTTGTGCGATACGGCTTCGGCCAACGCCAAAAAGGAGGCAGAAAAATTAGCTGCCCGCTTTCGCTGCGAGATCGTCCTCGCGTGCGGGCGGCCGCTGGAAGACATCGTGGGGCGCGCCAACTGTAAGCTGGCGGCAGTGAGAGATGAAAATCTGGCAAAAGCGATTTTGTCAGTCACGGATGACGAATTCAGAAAATATTCGGGAGGCAACATTTAGCAACATGGCTGAAGCAAAGAAGAATTACTCGAACATCGAAACGATCGGATCTCTTCTGGGGGCGGAAGGGATCGGTTCGCTGCTGCGCGAGGTGCAGGGTACGGAAAAGAAAGTGGGCGACATCCTGCGCAAGCTCTCCGACCTCGAAGCCGCCGCGCGCATCCGCGCGCAGGAGGAGGCGGCCCGCGCCGAAGCGGAGCCCGCCGCGCCCGCGGCCGAAAGCGAACCTGCGCCTGCAGCCGAGCGGTCCGCGCCGCAGCATGTCGAGGCTTCGGCCCAACCCGAGCAGCCCGCCGCGGCGGCAGAGCCGATCCGGGAAGAAAAGCCTGCCGAAGTAAAGCCGGCGGAAGAAAAGCCTGCCGAGGCGAAACCGGCGGCGGAGGAAAAGTCCGCTGCCGCAAAGGAGGAGGTGCCCGCTGCACCCGCAGCGGAAGAAAAGCCCGCCGCGGCGGCCGAGCCGGTCAAGGAAGAAAAGCCCGCCGCGGCGCAGCCTGCCGCAGAAGAGAAGCCGGCAGAAAAGCCCGCCGCCAAGGCGGAAGCGCCGAAGAACGGCCCGCAGGTACACACGCAGATGCGCGGCGGCGTTGAGGAGAAGGTCATCCGCACCCAATATGCCGACCGCCGCGCCCGCCAGGAGGCGCGCGCGACATACGTCAACAATGCGGCTGCCCGCCCCGCAGCTCCGCGCCCCACGTATAATGCCCCGCAGGGAGGCGCGGCTCGCCCGCAGTACGGCACTCCCCGCACCGATCGCCCGGGCACGGCGCAGGCCGGCCG